>JAISNF010000561.1 GCA_031276415.1 Planctomycetaceae bacterium | reverse complement strand
GAAAAATGGTGTTGGGTGTTGCCGATCCGTAGGTTCCGCTTCGCTACACCTACGGTTATGCACATCTCACCCCTGGCGGGGTTAAGATTGAAAAATCATCAACCGTTGTAGAGACACAATACATTGCGTCTCTACGATTTAAACCTATTACCGTGAACGGTTACAAAAAATTTATCGAAAATAATCGTTTTGACGGTGAAAATTGTAATCTATCAGAATTTGTTTGAATCCTTTGAAGTAAAAATTCGGGAAAAACACAAAAAAATATCGAAACAAAAAAAATTACAACTATTATTTCAACAGACTGGGACGGAAAGGACAAGTTTATAATGAATCGTGAAGAATTTTTAAATTCGTCCCATGATCGTCTTGTTCGAGAAGCCATTCATCAGGCAAGCCTCAAACTCATACAGAAACATGCAGAAGAAAAACACAATGAAAAACAATCAATCGAAAAACGATTTGAAAATATCGAAAAAAGATTGGTAGAATTAGAATTAAAACAATAAGAAAATTGAGGACTGCTTGAGTTATCGCCGGAAAAGTGTTCGCGATAAATTTGTTGCTTTTTTGGCGATTACTCCATACAGCAAGTTGTCGGCAAACACGAATTTTCGCAACGTAAAAATCAGTCAATAAATCGTAATTTTCGTAAATTAGGAATGAGAGCAATTCGTGTTCCGGGAATACGAAGACCATGAGGCCAATAAACAAAAACAGCCTCGCCAATCAAAAGCGTCCGATCAACATAAAGCGGCACTCCATCACGTTGTTTCCAAAGACGACCATCGGAACTTCGTGTACTATTATCACCAAGCATTAAAAATTGATCTTTGCCGAGTTTGAAACTTACCGAATTTGTTTTACCAAAATTTTTCCAATATTCAGGATTGGCAAAAATTTTATTAACAATATTTTCTGTCAACGGATATTCGTTGCGAAATGGCGGTTCCAACAAATCACATTGTATATCCAGCAGATGATCACAGGCAATATAATACAAATCGCGTAAGATTTTAAGATGTTCGACATGAACGGCGGCTCCTTGCGAACCGATTCCCGCAGGAGTTAAATCGAGTTGGTTTGGAGATCGATCCCGCGCCAGCAAACTATTCGGTTGACAATAAAAATCGTAACGTCCCTTTTCCTGAAAATTGATTTCTTTACCGTTGACAATAAGACGTAATTCTTCATCGCAATTGCAAAACATCAGATCAAATGTTCCTGAATTGCGAAGCGGTGTTGGTGCTGTTGCCGGCGGAAATTCAGGAACATCGGGAATAGAAAGCGTTGCATTTCCAGAATGAAGATCAATACTGCACAAAAAAACAACTCCTCCTTTTATTAACCGCAACAAAAATAATCCTTGCGGTTGTTCCACACGCAACCGGCAGGAAATTGCCAAATCACCTACCCAATTCAATCCCATACCGTTTAGATTTTTCTGACAAAAAAATTCTTTACGAAGTTTTCCGTTGCGCTGAACTTCTCGTGCGGAAATGGCTAAACCCGAATCAAACATGATTGAATGATCCGGCGAATAAACAATTCCTGAATTATAACCGACAAAATCCGTAATCAATTGCGGATTATTAATCAATCCGTGCGCCGGCGGCATATTTTGCGACAAATAATACCAGTCATCGGAAGAAGGAACAATATGACGGTAATTTAGCCACATTGTTTCTGTTGCAGAATTTTCTGAAGCATTGGCAGTTGAAGCGTCGGCGGTTATTTGAAACGATTTATAATCTTCCGACCGATTCCAATATTCCTTGTTGTCAAACCAACGCGTCGGCAAACCGATTGCATGCAATTTTGGCAACACAAAATCGTTGTCGTCAACCGGACGCAACATCGAAAGCAATGCACGAAGCGGTTTTCGTTGAATTGTAAATTCCGTTTCGTCGTCTTTTTTGACAAACACGTCGCCGTTGCGAAGAAGAACCGTTTCATTTTCAACACCGATAAGCCTTTTAATATAATTAACTTGCGGTTTCCCCGGATAGCGAAATACTGTAACATGCCAACGTGTCGGTTCGCGGAAATCAAATTGACATTTGTTGACAAAAATTCGATCACCGTTGAACGATTGAAATATTTTTTTATCGGCATTGTTATTTCCGACATACATTGTGTTACGACATTGCGGACAAGTTCCGGCTAAGACACTCGGCAAATCTTGGGCGTTTCGTGGATGTTCTGCGCCGTCGTTTGATTCTTCGCTGGCACTTATTTGAAACGGAAATCCGCATTGCTCGCAACAAACATCTTTATGACGTCCCATCAATGTTGTCGCCATAGAGCCGGTTGGAATAATAAACATTTCCGCTACAAATGCCTTAAAGAAAAACGCCAGAACAAGAGCAGTTGCCAGTGCTTCGACATATTCCCGAACGAGCCGAATATTATTAGTTGGTTCTTCCGGTTTGGAAGTTGGTTTGGTAGTGTTTGAAGAGTCTTGAGGAATAAACGGTTTTTTACGGTTCATAGTAATAAGTTGAAAAATTAAGGTTGAAAGATATTTTCCGGTAAAAGTTTTGTTGGGGTTTTGTTGGTATAGAAATAATGATTTTTGTCAATTATACCGTAAATCGGGATGTTCCGAAAGAGACGGGAAAACCGTTTCTTCGCAAAAAACAACGAAGCGAAAAAAACATAGTTTGCAACGGCTTTTCAGACGATTTTAACTTTTGTAGATTTCATTTGTGGAATCATGTGGAATCAATTGAATTGTTAATGGTTTATAATCGAAAAAAATTTTTTCCAACATTAAACCCCAACATTAAACATTTGTAACGAATTATGAAACGTCATATTTATCGGGTTGTTACGCAGGGAGTGAATGGAGATTACCGTATTCGTGATTACATGAGCGAAGAGGAAATCCGGCATCGTCATATCCAAATTGGTATTGATGATTGTAGTACAGATATAACTCTTCGCGGTCGTCCTGTTTTTAAGGGGTTGATCGGACCGATGCCGGAAGCGGGCGGAATTATTCGCTATGAATCACCGGATGTTTTTGAACAGATGACCAAAGAATGGAGCGAATTAAAACGAAAACGGCGCACACGAACTAAAAAACCTGTAATTATTGAATTTCAAAATCAAGTCGAAGTTCAAAACTAATCCGACTCATTTTTCCGTGTTTGAAAGAACTTTTTATTGAAACATATTTATTGAAGCAAATAATTATTGCAACTTTATATTTTTGTAATTCAATAATGAAACATCAATAAAATAATTTACCAAACACGGAGAGTTTCGTCTTTGATTTGAAAGTCCAATTTCAAAGGGCGGAGAATTGCCCGAAATAATTGGGCAGCAGTTACGTTTTTAACATCGAACGAAACGCGATTATCCGCTTGCACACCTTTATCGGCAAGCGATTTTTCATTGACTTCCAATTTCAAATGAAGGCGTTCCGTAAGCGATTGTAACAATATATCAAGCCGCTGATTTTCGACTTTAAGCGTAAAACGCCGTTGCGAAAGCGGAACTTGAGGCAAGTTTTTTGTATTTTGTGTATCAGATATTTTCTGATTTTTTTGAATTGCCTGATTTTTTTGTTCACTAATATTTTGAATATTCCGAATATTTTGTTTCGTATTTTCAGACGGACTTTCAATATTTGCGGACGATGACGGAACTGATTTCAGTTGTGATAACGGAACGATAACCAATGTTTCGCCTTCACCTTCAATTTCAAAAGTCATTTCAAAACCGATCAGCAAAATCGTTAATAATTCATTGATCGAAAGATTGTTGAGTGATTTTTCGTCCCATAAATCATGCGGCAATACTTCGAGATTCTTCCAACGAAAATTATTTTGAAACGCTAATTTTTTCAGAATTTCTTTTGGTTCGGAAAGAAACGGAATTGGAAACGATTTTTTGCGGCGGAATATTGTGACGCGGCGCGGCGTTAATTTTTCCAGCCGATTCTGTTGTTCCGAAAGCAAAACCGGTAATATTGCAACGGATTCTTTTGTACTGAAATAAACAGTTGATTCAAATAAAACGCAACCGTAATCAAGAGACTCGGCTAATTGTTGCAACATTTTTCCCAAAGATTGTCCGGTTGATTCAAAACGGATTGGAGTTGACGGATCTAAACGCCGGTCAATAAGGAGTCCTATTTTTTGTGTTTCCGCCAGCCGTTTCAATGATTCACCGAGCGGTGTTTCCTGCCATTGAACATTGACGGTTGTTTGCCAGACATCGTTTGAAGCCGCACCCGATTCTGTAACTCCAAACATTCCCAACCAAATAATAAAAAATAAACTTAACAAATAAATCATTGCAATATTATTAAAACATTAAATTTAACCATTAAATTTAAACATTGACGCAAATAATTTGTAACAGCAATTCGTAATTGTAATCTGTAATTTGTAACTGTTTATAGTAACACGTAACATTTAATGATTCGTTGTAATATTCGTTGAACGATTTATGAATGGTCGGATCATTTTAGCCGGATCGAGAATTTCATCAAGTTGTTCCGGTGGTAAAATATTTTGTTCGGTGCAAAGTTCGCGAATTGTTTTACCGGTTTGAAATGCTTCTTTTGCCAATGCTGCGGATTTTTCGTAACCAATATATGAATTCAATGCCGTGATGATTGACAAACTTTTTTCGACACTTTCGCTGCATTTTTGTTCGTTTGCTTCCAAACCGGCGAGACATTTTTGTGTGAAAATTTCGAGTGCGCCGGATAAAATTGTTACGCTTTCAATTATTGTATCTGCCATGACGGGCATCATAATATTGAGTTGAAATTGTCCACCCAATGTTCCGCAAGTTGTTATGGTTTGATCGTTACCGATTACTCTGGCGCAGGCTTGCATCATTGCTTCACACAACACCGGATTGACTTTGCCCGGCATAATTGAACTTCCCGGTTGTAAATCGGGAATTTTTATTTCATAAAATCCGCAACGCGGTCCCGAACCCAACCAACGAATATTGTTCGCTATATTCATTAAAGTTACAGCAATCGATTTTATCAGAGAATGCGTTATGACAAGTTCATCACGTTGGGCATTAGCGGCAAAGTGATTAGAAGTTTCGCAAAATTCCCAATGTTGTCCTTCGGAGAACATATTATTTTCGGACAATAATTTTGCAACGCGTTTTCCAAAATCAGGATGCGTATTAATTCCCGTACCAACCGCCGTTCCGCCGACCGGCAAATAATGTAACCGAATAATTGCCTCAGCCGTACTACTATAAAGTTGTTCAAGTTGATGCGCAAAGCCGCTTAATTCTTGACCAAGTGTCATTGGTGTTGCGTCGGCGAGGTGTGTTCGTCCGATTTTCAAAACGTGTTGCCATTCTTCTGTTTTTTCGTACAAAATTAAAATTGCCTGAGCCAGTGCCGGATCCAGCCGTTTACAAATCAATTTCGTAACTGCAACATTAATTGCCGTTGGAAAAATATCATTGGTACTTTGTCCCATATTGACATGATCATTGGGATGAATCCGTTTGTTTGGCGTGAAACGATTATTGCCGCAAAGTTCAATAGCGCGATTGGCAATAACTTCATTGACATTCATATTTGTGGAAGTTCCGCTACCGGTTTGATAAACATCAATCGGAAACTGATCGTCAAATTTTCCTTCGGCAACTTCCAGACATGCGGTCAGCAACGCCTCAATTTCGGTTTCGGTAATTGGCGAATGTCCGGCACTGAGCAATCCGAGTTCGGCGTTAGTTTTTGCCGCTGCCCATTT
>JAISNF010000512.1 GCA_031276415.1 Planctomycetaceae bacterium | reverse complement strand
TCTTTGGTGACTGTCGCGGGAATAAGTTGTTCTTTAATTGCGTCGGTGTGGATGCGATAGTTGATTTTCGATAAAGTACGTTGCAAATTCCATTCCAATGAAAGACGCTGCTGCTCGTCCTCTTTTAAACGTTTAAATTCCGTAATAAGATAGAGTTCAAATTCAGCCGAAATCCATGCCGCAAATTTAAAAGCAATATCGGAATGGGCAAATGTTCCACCTCCGTAGCGTCCCGATTTTGAAATCATTCCGATGGCGTTAGTTTCGTTGATCCATTTTTGAGGCGACATCCAAAAATGTGGTTTGGCAGATTCATTTTTAAACCCCTCATAAATGTGGGGTTTAAAATTTGGATTATTCAACATTTCCCACAGTCCGAGATATTCTATCGTGCTGTATGTACGAAGCCAAAGACTTATAATCTGCGCCGGATTTTCGTTGTCGCGATATTTTGCCATATCGGTTAATGAAATATAATTTTCTTTTTCTTTGGTCAGCAGTGTTATTTCTGTTCCTTGTACAGTTATTGTTTCTTTTTTACTCATTGTTCTTTACTTATACTGCTGTACTTAAATTTCAGCGATTAAAAGCGTCAATGCCTGCCGTCCGAAAGCAGACTGACGAAGGTAAACGCAATTTCAAGTGTGAAAAGTTTATGAAGTTACTTAACGTTAAATTGAAATTAACAAATGAGCGGTGATGGTTAAACACAAAACATCACAAAATCCCTCATTGTTTGCAGGAAACATAATATACAATAATATACAAATTCTTTCATTTTTATACAATAGGCAACAATTATATTTCACTTCGTCTCAAACTATTACAAAAAATTATTTGCGATAGAAATTCAAACAGAAATTCAAAAGGAAAGAATTGTCCGCAGATGACGATAATAATCGTACTGATAATCGTAGACTATTTTTAAAATATAAGAGGCAATTGCTTGCCGACCTCTTGATTTTTAATCGTAAATAAATTAAAAATTGCGTGATATTTTAGTCATTGGATCATTCAAAATTTTGTGTTTTGTTTACGTACAAAATTAGAAACAACATTAACCGTTGCAACATTAACTATTGTAACATTAACTATTGCGGTGTTTTATCGAAACGCCGCCTTTTGAATTACAATAAATCATTAAAATAGTTACTAATTTTGTAATTTTATAATTTTGTAATCATAAACTGCAATAAAAATTACAGGAAATATACGGATGTTTTACTTAGTTATTGTAACTATACTATGGGCTTTTTCATTTAGTCTTATCGGTGAATATTTGATGAATTTGGACAAATATTTTTTGGTTTTTATTCGTATTGTTTTAGCGGCGTTATTATTTGTTCCGTTTACAAAATTCAAAGGAGTACCGCTAATTTTACAATCTCAACTTATGCTTATTGGTTCAATACAAATAGGTATCATGTATCTTTTTTTGTATCACTCTTACCGTTTTTTAACAGTACCGGAAATCCTGCTTTTTACCATTTTTACGCCGTTTTATGTAACACTTGTATATGACATTTTGGTCAGGCGTTTTCATTTTTTGTATCTGATAAGTGCCGCTCTTGCCGTGTTAGGGGCTTTTATCATACGATACAATAATGTAAGCGAAAATTTTTGGGCGGGATTTTTACTTGTGCAAGCCGCCAATATCTGTTTCGCATTGGGACAAAGTGCGTATAAATACGTAGCAGAAAATAACCGAAATTTTGAACAGAAAGAAATTTTTGGTTATTTCCATTTCGGAGCATTAATTGTTACGATGTTGGCGTTTTTTATTTTTGGAGATTTTGAGAAAATTAATCCGTCATTTTTGCAATGGTTTATTTTATTTTGGCTTGGTTTGGCGGCTTCGGGAGTCGGATATTTTTTGTGGAATAAAGGTGCAACAATGGTTGATGCGGGAGTTTTAGGTATCATGAATAATGCCCTGATTCCGGCGGGAATTGTTATAAATATTACTATTTGGAACAAAATAGAAAATTACACCGCACTCGTTGTTGGTACTGCGGTTATACTCGCTTCGTT
This sequence comes from Planctomycetaceae bacterium, assembly GCA_031276415.1. GTDB lineage: Bacteria > Planctomycetota > Planctomycetia > Pirellulales > Thermoguttaceae > WRKP01. Next base: position 5,032 of record JAISNF010000512.1, on the reverse strand, counting down.
ATTGTTTCATATAAAGTACAAAAATTGTAATTGTAATATTTCAGCCATTTGGCAATTCAAAAAGTAAACAACGTTTCGGCAAAATACTACTTCCCTTTTAATGTAACAGACGCTTTTCTTAACCGCAAATCCATGAAAAAATCCTTGAAAATAAAAAATTGTCCGCAGATTGCGCTGATGATCGCCGATTATTTTTAAAAACATTGCACACAACATTTGCACACAACATTTTCTCAAAAATTATCAACGAGAACTTCTAAAAATTTAAATTTCGTCTATACTATAACTTTTCACAATTGACAATTCGGTTTTCGTTTTTGGACAAGACCAATAGATTTTTACGGGATCAACAAAATTTACAGGATTTTCAAAAGAATCTTCTCGTGATATATTCTAACAAAAAATTGAATTTTAATGTGGAATGAGTATATTCTAAACTATTCTTATGAATGTCATAATTTTATAATAATTGTTTTGGAAAGTTATTTGGAAAGTTATTTTGAAAAATTGTTTTGAAAAATTGTTTTAATTTTTTTCGATTCAAAAAATTTTTAATTGAACCAATTTTGTGGAAAATGGAGATTTTATGTCAATAAATATAATGAATATGAGCGGTGCGGAATTTCTTGTTAAGGAAACGAAGGGACTTTCGGAGGCGAATGGTCCTAAATCGTTGATGCCTACATCGCTTCGTTCTGCGGAGGGCAATCTGAATGTTTGCTGGGCAATCAATGATTGGCAATCTTGGCGGCAATCCGCACACGATATTAAAGAGTATGTTCTGGCGAATCTTGATACGCTTCTCGAACAATTCGTAACAAAACTCGAAACAAAAAACGTGAAAGTTCTTTGGGCTGCCGATGCCGCCGATGCCAATAACCTGATTCTTGATTTGGCGAAAAAATATAACGTTAAAACCGCAGTAAAAGCCAAATCAATGGTTAGCGAAGAAATCGGATTAAATCATTTTCTGGAACAGCACGGAATTAAAGCACTCGAAACCGATTTAGGTGAATATATCGTCCAACTTGCCGGACAACGACCAACACATATTGTTACACCGGCGTTACATTTATCGGCTTCGGAAATCGGACAACTCTTTGCGAATAAACTCGGCGAAAAATACACGGCGGTTCATGAAGAATTGACCGCTATCGCCCGAAAAAAATTACGACAGGAATTTGTTCACGCCGATCTCGGATTTTCCGGCGTCAACTTCGGTATCGCCGAAACCGGAACTCTCGCCCTAATCGAAAATGAAGGCAATATCGGACTTTCAACCTCTTCGCCCAAAGTTCATATCGCCTTGATGGGAATTGAAAAAATTATTCCAAGACTTGATGATTTACCGTTATTTTTGAACATGTTGCCCCGAATGGGAACCGGTCAGAAATTAACATCTTATGTTCACCTCTTTAACGGTCCCGCTCCTGAACGTGAAATGTATTTGATTCTTGTCGATAACGGACGGACAAACGCCCTAAAAGATCGTGAGTTTCGCGAAATCCTGCAATGTATTCGTTGCGGTCTTTGTATGAATAATTGTCCGGTTTATCGTCATGTCGGCGGTTGGGCTTACGGTTGGGTTTATCCGGGACCGCTGGGTTCCGTTTTAGTTCCACAATTACTCGGCATCAAAACAGCATGGAAATTACCGTTTGCCTGTTCATTGTGTGGGGCGTGTAGTTCTATTTGTCCGGTAAAAATTGATTTGGCTCATCTCCTTGTTCGGCTTCGCAAAAAAGCAGTGAACGCCAAAACGCCCGCAGGAAATTGGATTGAAACATTAACGTGGCGCAATTACGCATTCTGGATGCAAACCGGTTTTCGTTTCCGATTTTTAATGCGTTTTCTCAAACTCGGCATTCGAACTGTTCCGTTTTTACCCTGGCATCCCGATAAACTCGGAGCCTGGACTCGCGGCAGAGCATTGCCCAAACCGCCCAAAGAAGGTTCTTTCCGCGCATGGTGGGCAGCCAACAGACATTAGAAACCGACACTAGAAAATGTTTCGTTTATTTGTTTATTTGTTTGTTTGTTTGTTCATTATTCATTTTTAAAAAATGTTGCAAAAAAATTGTTGCAAGAATGTTTTATTAAAGACACAATATTAAAATCAGGTATTTGTTATTGTTATGATTTTAAACATACTCAAAGATCGTTTTCGTTTGGCGTTGGCAGGACTTATTGATGATCCTGAACTCTATCTTGATTTGATTCGACCTTCTCAAGATGCAAAATTCGGTGATTTTCAGGCGAATTTCGCAATGCCATTAGCAAAGAAATTGTCGAAATCTCCGCGTGATGTTGCCAAAGAAATTGTTGCGCAATTAAAAATAGACGATTTATGTCAACCGCCGGAAATTGCCGGACCGGGTTTTATCAATCTTCGGTTACGAAATGAATTTCTGGTTGATTTGTTGCGCAAAGCGGTTGACGATGAAAACCGGCTTGGTGTTGCGCTTATTGAACCGTCGAAACGAAAAACTTATGTTGTCGATTATTCCGGTCCCAATGTTGCCAAGCCGATGCATGTTGGTCATATTCGCAGTACGGTTATTGGCAATGCGTTGGCTCGGATGTTGCGGTTTCAGGGGCATCGTGTTGTTACGGATAATCATCTCGGCGACTGGGGAACGCAATTCGGAATGATTATTTACGGCTACAAAAATTTTCTGGATCAAAAATCTTACGAAAAAAATCCGGTGGAAGAACTGAGCCGGATTTACCGTCTTGTCCGTCAAAAAGTGGATGAACCGAATGAAGAAATGGCGGCGGCGGTATTGTCGGAAACAGCAAAATTACACGCCGGAAACGTTGAAAATCTTAGGATATGGAACGAGGTGTTGCCTTATTCAATGGACGAAATTAACCGGATTTATCAACGGCTTCATATTTCGTTCGATTATACATTAGGCGAGAGTTTTTATCACAATATGCTTGGCGATGTTGTTGATGATTTATTGAAACGCGGAATTGCACGGGAAACCGAAGGTGCGGTCGGTGTTTTTTTCGACGGTGAAGAAGTTCCGATGTTGATACGAAAAAAAGACGGTGCATTTTTGTACGGAACAACCGATCTGGCGACAATTCGTTATCGGCTGGAAACATTCAAACCGGACGCAATTTTGTACGTGGTTGATTTCCGGCAGTCGCTTCATTTTGAACATCTTTTCAAAACGGTACGGCTGGCAGGAATTGAAAAGATCGAATTAACGCACATTAAATTTGGTACCGTGTTGGGCGAAGACGGTAAACCGTTCAAAACGCGAAGCGGTGATACGGTGGGACTAAACGGACTACTTAATGAAGCAGAAAAACGGGCGTTGGAAATCGTTCGGTCAAATGATAAATCCGGTTGCTCCGAAACAAAACAAATTGAAGCGGAACAAATTGAAACGGCACGCCGAATCGGTATCGGTGCTATCGTGTATGCCGATTTGTCTCAAAATCGCGAAAGCGATTACGTTTTCAGTTACGATAAAATGCTGGCAATGAACGGCAATACCGCAACATATATGCAATACGCATTTGCCCGTGTTCAAAGTATTTTTGTTAAAGGCAATATTGATGTCCGAAAAATACGAACAAAAACAGAAAAACTCTTTTTAACGGAACCGGCAGAACGAGCGTTGGCGTTGGAACTGCTGAAATTTGGCGAGGCAATTGAGTTGGCTCTTCGCGATTATCGTCCGAATTTTCTGACCGCCTATCTTTTTGAATTAGCGAACAAATATTCCGTGTTTTTTGAACAGTGTCCGGTGTTGAAAGCGGCAGACGACAATCTCAAAACAAGCCGACTGTTGCTTTGTGATTTAACCGCCAGAACTTTGCAAAAAGGATTGGAACTTCTCGGTATTGAAACTGTTGAAAGAATGTAAACCGCTCACAATATTTTTATTTGCCACAAAAAAATGTCCACAGATGACGCAGATAATCGCAGATGATTTTTAAAATATAAAACCCAAAAATTATCTGTGTCTATCTGCGGACAATAATTTACCAATAATGAATTTTTTTTTGCGAAAATAACGCAATCTTTTGAGCAAATAACGCAAACTTTTACGAAATTAACGCAAAAGTTTTTTATTAACCACAGAGGACACAGAGCGAATTTTTTTAATTAGAATCAAAATATAGTTACAATTTAGGTCGCAACGCTTGATGATAATTTTCCTACGCATTGAAAGGACAATATACGATAGTGGATAGTTCGCAAGCGGAATTATTCTATTTACCAATCCTGTAAATTCTGTTGATCCCGTCAAAATCTGTTGATTTTGTCCCAAAACGAAAACCGAATCGCCAAAACATTTATAATTCCGCATTGCGAAACTCGCCATTAAATCTGACCCCGCAAGGGGTCAAATATTTATAGTCCCCAATGTTGTATTTTTATATGCGACCCCATAAGGGGTCGAATATAAATAAAATTCCATTTGTTCTATAAATATGTGACCCACAAGGGGTCAAATTTATTCTACATTTATTGCCGAAACATTGGCTACCTTTTGAATTTGTAATCGTTAGGTAGGCGACATTTCCAGTGAAATGTCGCCTACTTTCAAACCGCCGGAAACATTGAAATGTTACCTCACTTTTAGAGCAGATAGTTACGTTTAGTCCAATGTTGCGGTTTTTCCGTCTTCAACATCGCTATAAGGGACTAGGACAGGTTCAACCGGCGTTGTCACATTAACACCACGAACTACGCCATCACCCAAAAGAAATTGGCAAATCCCCGGATGATAACTTCCAAATCCACTTTGATAGGCTCTGGTTGTCGGTTTATCGGTTGGGCTGATTGCTAATGGGAACCAAACCGGAGAACCTACATAATCCCAATCCCAATGGGCAGTTGCCCTCGCCATTGCGGGTGTTCGATAATCATGCCACAACGTTCCTCCCAAATAGGAACAGTCACCTGCATGTGCGCCATCTGTATCACCCGATTTGTTACATACTCCCAGATTGACTTGTGAAATGTGTTTTTCACCAACAAAGAACTGATTGCTAAGTCCATCAGTAATTC
>JAISNF010000503.1 GCA_031276415.1 Planctomycetaceae bacterium | reverse complement strand
TTCGCTACACCTACGGTTATGCATAATCTCGTCCCTGCGGGACTTAGGAAATATTACGGAATTTCTACTAAACCAAAACATTACTGAATAAATACAAATTTTTCATCTCTGCGAACTCTGTGTTCTCTGTGGTTTTAAAAAGTATATTTGAATTTTTAGAAGTTCCCTTAAAATCAAAAGTCAAATATTAAATAATGTTTTGATTCCAATTAAAACTTCATCTGTGTTCTCTATTCTCTGTGTATTTTGTGATTAATAAAAATAAAATTGTGGTTTTTAAAAGTTCTCTCTTGTAATAAAATTTCCGAAATATTGAGGCGTACTTGGATTTCAGCAATTTAAAACGTCAAAGCCTGCCGTCCGATAGACAAGCAGACGGCGATAAACGAAAATTCAAGTACGAACAGTTTACAAGTTTCCTCTTACTTTTTGAATTTCAGGCTACAAATTGAATTTCAGGTTACAATGCGAACATCTTTCGGAGCAATTTTGTTGGAACTCTTTTGAGGTAAGGCATTTTCATTTGTAGCATCAGTAGATGGTTGGTGATTGGGCGGCGGCTCCAAAATGGTTACGGTATTAGAAACCGATTCGTCGTCGGTTTCCCGAATTGTGTCGTTTTTTGTTAAACCGGTCGAAATCGCTGCAGTAGCGGTTTCCGGCAGTTCCTCTGCCGTTGGAGACGCCAAAAGAGCAATTTTGAACGTCAACTCGCCAACCATAAATTCATCGCCTGTATTGAGTCGCGTCGGACTTTCAATATATCCTCCTTTGTAAATAGTTCCATTCAAAGAACTATTGTCGCGAAGATAAAGATTGCCCACCTTCTCGAACAATTCACAATGTTTTCGGCTCATCGCCGGATGAGCAACCGGCAAATCCGCTTCTTTACTCCGACCAATTATACAAGGCGTTGTAACCTGTTTACTGCCTTTAAGCACACCGCCTGAAAAAATTGAAACATTGACTTTCATGGTTTTTTTTAGAACAAAATACGTTCTTATGTTATTGGTAATTCACAATTTACACCAAATTAAATGAACAAACAATTTAGAAAAAATCGGAAAATAAATAATCGGAAACATCTCTAAACAATACCGCACAATTTTATACAGATTCTTAAAATTATTCTAAATTATTCTAACAGGGGAATATTCTAGCAAGGAAACAAAACACTTGCAATGATATTTTGCCAATTTTGCCGCAAAACCGAAGTAAAATTGTCTGGGAACTCCTACGATCAATAGAATCACTTAAATCACTTTTTTTGGAAAAATTAGAAAAATCGTTGCGATTCTTTCATTTTTTGGTCGATTAAGAAGATGGTAGAGATAGTCGGTTCTCCACGACCAGAAATAAAACAGAATATCTGATCTGGTGTTTCCGGTTTAATTTTTGGATGAAAAACGAACATGAACAATCAATATCATTTCGAACAAGAACCTTCAATGCGGAAATCATACGCCGATCATACAAACAGACTTTTCACCCACGACTGGGAAACTGTAAATGATCAATCCATACCTTTTTCTGATGATCCGTTGGAAAGAAAAATTATCGCCCAAATGCCCGATCTGGGCGAATGTCAGACAATTTCACAAATTATAAAATCAAAACAACTATCAAAAAATCGGTTAAACCGTATTTATTCCGGTATTTATTCCGGTATTTATTCCGGTTTCGCTGCAATCGCTTATTTTCCCAAATGGTTGTATCAATTTTTACCTCGCATCAATTTCAAAAGTTTACATTTTTCATTCGTTACAAAAAGAAAATTTTACAGTAATTTAATCATATTTTGCCTTGTTGTTTCTATAATTGGCGGCGGTGTTCTGATTCATAAAAGCATCAAGAAAAAACGGAAAGAACCCGCACGTCAGGAAGTTGCACAAAAAACGGAAACACAGGAAACATCGGCAACTCCACAACCTGCAACTCCGCCCAAACCTGCGGAAACTCCCGCAACTCCGGCTGTTACAATTGCCGCAACAATTCCTAAAGTTTCCGAAAACAATAATCAAAACACGACAAATTCGCCTTGGGAACGTTCCGCAACAGATAATTATTCACCCTGGACAATGAAGTCTCCTGACCGTTTGGAAACTGCTTCCGCATTGGCAACCGCCGAAACTTCTGCTGTTGCTGCTAATATTGCGGCGAATCCTGTTCCTCCGACAGCGACCAACCCAACTATTACGCAAACCAATACGATCGCGCCGTTAGTTCCAATGACGCCAATTGTTCCGAATCAACAACCGGCAACAACAGCCAATACGGTAGTTAATAATAGTACGAATAATAACAATGTTGCGAATGCCGGTAATACTGTTAATCCTTCAATTCCTCCGGCGAATACAAGTCAACCGGTGTTGCCTGATTCCCCGAATTTTCACGGTTCAAGAGAGGTTGTAACATTTTATTCTCAACAAAATATTCCTGTATCTCATAATTATCTTACGAATTACAGACGTGTTGACGGTTCTCCGGCTCCTGCTGTGCCGATGCAACCAACACCTTCACCGGTTTATCCGCCGCAACCTTATAACGGCAACAATAATGTCAACGGCAATATTAACGGCAATGTCAACAGCCATCGGCAACCGGAACAAAATCAGTATGGACAATATGAACAAATTGTTCCGCCTTCCTATCCGGCACTACCAACAACCAATCATTTTAATAATATCAATAACGGCAATAATATGATCACACCAATTCCTATGCAACCGATTCCCATGCAAGGAGTTGCGCCGCAACCAATGCCGCAACCAATGCCGGGAGCAATGCCAACACGAGCAATCCCAACCGGAGCAATTCCGGTGGCAGGAACAATGCCAATGTCCCAACCAATTCCGATACAAGTTACGGCACCAATTCCCCAACCAAATTATCCGCCATCACCGTTGTATTCCTATCCTGCCCCTGTTCATTCGGTTAATAATCCCGTTCCGCCGTCCTATTATTCGCCGACTTCGGCAGTTCCTTACTATCAACAAAGTAATAGTCCGGCACCTTATCGGCGGTTGTATTAAATGTTGTATTAATGTTCATGTATTGAAGTTCATGTATTGAAGTTTTGTTATTGGAATTGCAATTGGAATTGCCAAGAGCGGGAATGACCAAAATACAACGGGTTTATTTTAATCTGACTCCTTTTCACGTTATAGGTTCTAAACATGTCCGTTATACCAGAACCGATTAGCCGGAATAACGAAGGGCAATCGGATTCGATTATTTCTCATAAACCCCTGACTCCCGAAGAATCATTTTTGTTACCATCCATTCTTCGGGGTGCGGCTTATATTTCGTCAGGAGGAAGAGTTTACCGTCTTTTTTCCGATAACGACGAAATATCGTTTCCAATTGCATCGTTTGAAAAAACTCTTCAACTTGATCCGTTGCCGGAAATATCGCCGGTTGGAGATTTTGTTTCGCCGTTAGAAGACATCTCAAAAGACACTGCAAAAGACACCGCAGAAAACATTTCGGCAAAATGTTTTGAGGAAACACTTAGTGATTTGTTGCCGGATTCTTCGATTGATTCGGTTATGAACTCACTTACACCTGCATCTACACCCGCATCGATTTTGCAATCGAAACAACAATCTCCCGCGTTATCAATTAACGAACTAAATGAATCAAATGAATCGGCGACAGAATCGGTTTCAGAATCAGTTTCAAAACCGGTTGATGAACCGGTTGACGAATCAGCCGTAGAATCAGTTATAGAATCAATTACTAAATTAGTTTCGGAATCATGTGTAGAATCATGTTCAAAAACAGATCCAAAATCAATTCAAAAAGCAATTATAGCAATAATTACAAATGCAATTAAAGAAACAGTTTCGAAAACCCCTCAGCCGAAACGAATCATTCTCCCGAAATTACCGTTGGAAATGAAAAGGGTTCTCCACAACGAAACCTATAAGTTTCCTTCTGAAATGGAACGAGAAGAACCAACCAACACAAACACACCAACTCCGCTTTACCAAAGAACTCAGGAAAAGATAACGCTCAAATTATTTGATGCATTTCCTGAATTGACAATTTCTTCTGATTCCTCTGATTCTTCTGATTTTCTTCCGGCAAATGCGGATGCAAATGCAAATGCGGATGCGGCTGAAGCGGCAACTTCGCCGCCTGAAATTCAACCGTCAATTCAGCCGTCTGAAATTCAGCCGTCTGTTATTCCGATGACATCTCAATTTGTTGCCGCAACACCGATTGTCCGAATGATTCGTTTGGAGGTTCCTCTTCGATCTTGTAAACACAAACAACATTTTTATCGATTCCCTTCACACCATGAGGAGAAAACGCAACATTCCCCGCCAACTCAATACGAAACGGCAGAATCTGCGGCAAAATCTGTTGATAATTCTGATGATTCTACGGTTACATCCGATCACAACATTGATCGGGTTACGTTGCCGATTGATACCGAATTGGTAATTCCGACAACGACAGAATCATCACCGGAGAGTTCCTCATTGTCTGAGAGTCAACCGAATACGTTACTATTTCCGGTCAATGAATCATTGGCGGTTGAATCGGAACATTCTCAGCAGAACGATTCTCCGCAGAATAATTCACATCAGGGCAATTCACATCGGAACAATTCACATGAGCGGGGGACATGGCGGTTGATTTGGCAATCTCATTGGCCTGAATATCTTAAATCATTGGAGTTAGCGGCTTCTGATCAAATTTGTTTTTTGGCGGATCATCTTGAGATTCAAAAAGAGCAAAAGCGAAGTGTGATTAGTTTCAACAGTTTTCAATCTGGTGATGGTTGTACAACGCTTGCACTTTGTGCGGCGCGGGAGTTGGCGGAGCGTGGTTATCGTCTTCTTTTGGTTGATGCGCATCGTCAGAATCCTGAATTGCCGCAACTACTTCATTTAGAAACCAATCCTGATGTTTACGAAATTATTACACTTATTCCTGATCGGCTTGAACTTTTACCTTGGAGTGGAACATCTATTGAGATTGATTCTCAGGATCATATTACTCAATCATTTGCGCAAATTGTTGCATCCTTTCGGGAGCATTATGATTTTATTTTGCTTGACAACGGCAGTTTGGTGGAATGTCCATTTGCGGAGCGTGTTTCACTTTGGCGCGGAATGTATTCGGACGGGGTGTTGTTGGTTCTGAACATGAAGCGTCCGCCTTCCGTCAATATCCAAACAATTGCCCAACGTCTTTTTCAAAACCAAATCAATCTGCTTGGTATTGTAGAAAATTACGTGTAAACCAATAAACCACGTAACAATCTAATTTTCTTAACCGCCGGAAAATCGTAGAAACGCAATGCATTGCGTCTCTACAACAGTTGATGTTTTTTCCGTTCACTTAGTGATTGGGAAATTCTAAAAACATTGTTATTCTTTTTGAGATTATTCTTTTGGGGCGAATACGGGTAAAATCCGAAAGAAAATCCGACCATTGTGAAATAGAACATTTTGACCGTAAGCAGTTTGAACCGTCGAGCCGTCAAAATTTGAATTAAGCGGGTTAATCTCCGAAATCAATGTCCGATCAATCAATTCATGCGTATCCGGCGGAAATGTTTCTGTTGCTAAATTATCGGTTCGGGTTTGACCAAGAATAATATCGCGACCTTGAGAATCAGAAGAAAAATCAAACGGTGCAGAATTTTGAGAAACCGATTTCAAAAGTCCCGGAAATATTTCAATCGGAGTAGAATTTCCAGACGAATGAGCCGTTTCACTCGCCAACATGACCGGAAGTTGAGCAGGCTTCAATTCCTGCCAATCCGATTGAGTTAAATCAATCGGAGAAGAATTTGCCGACGGAGTTGCCTTTCCCGTTTGTGTTTGAAGTTGCGTGTAATGATCAATACTTTTATTGATTTCGTGAATTTTAGATTGTGTAAAATAATTTTGCGTCTGATTCCGAACATAGTTGACAACCGGAAACATAATCAACGCAATAAGAATACCTACCGCAATTGATATGCTAATATCAAACCATCGGCGATTTTTCCTAATTGTTTTTTGAGGCGAAACCGCCGAATGTTCGCGGTAACGCGGTGAACGCCGAATCAGACGTTTACCGGTGGAATTTTCTGTAAGTTGAGGATTTTTCGCTGATTGAGAATTTTTCGTAGATATTGTTGCAGGAATCGCCGTTTGAGACGGAAAAACAGTCAAAATCTTTTCCGGTATTTCCGAACAATTATTAACCGAAGCATCGGGAACCGAACTGTTGATATTGGAATGGTTTACAGCAACCCAATCATTAACTAAATCATTATTCTGATGCGATGCGGAAATTGCCATCGCAATAATAGTACCGAGCGGAATTTCTGAAACTGAATCAACCGAATCATTATTATAATTATGATTTTGTTTTATCCGGTCAAGATGTTTCCAGATTTGTCGGCAAGTACGTTGTGCCAGATTGTACGGAGGATCGACCGATTCGTAAACGTATGTTAATGGCGAAAGTTCTTTTTGAAGTGTTGCCAATTCGGATCGCACATCCGGTTGGCAAAGCAATTCCCGCTCGACATAAGAAATTTCGTCATCTTCTAAAACATTCATCAAATAGCCTAACAACATTTCACGGTCTAAATCACTCATTGTAGTATTGATAAATTTTACGGATTTTGATTTATGGTCTGACAGTATTACAAAAAACGATGTTTTCGTCAAGAGAGATTTTTTTGCGGATTTGAAATTCGTAAACAGATAATATCATAGCCGGATGGTTATTTGTTTCGTATTTTACGAAACCGAACATTTTTATCCGGCTTATGTTATGGCGATTTAGCGAATTTGTTTCCATTTGTAATTTCAATTACGAATTACTTTTTGTTTTATCTTATTCATACGCTATCTGCCAGTAAATGGTTCAATTTTTTTACGGCGGTATTGAGTCGGCTTTTAATTGTTCCGAACGGAATACCGAGAGATTCGGCGGCGTCGCGGTAACTCATTCCCTGAAAATACACCATGTAAAGGACTTGCCGCAAAAATTCCGGTAAACGTTCAACCGCTTTCCGAACCTGAATTGTTTGTTCGCCGCTAATGGAACCAATTACCGGATCCGTTTCGCTACCAACCAACATATCGGCTAATTTTGCGGAATCGGGATTGGCATCACAGGTTTCATCGATACTAACTATCTGATACCGTTTCATTTTACGGCAAAAGTCAATTGCTTGATTTGTTGCGATTCGGTAGAGCCAGGGACGAAATTTCCGACCTTCCTCAAATTGATCGCATTTTGTAAGAACTTGCAGGAACGTTGTTTGGAAAATATCTTCAGCACTTTCGGTATTACCAAGGTAATGTCGAAGATAATTGAAAAGTTCCCGCTCATAGCGTTTGACCAACTCCTCAAAAGCCTCGCGTTGTTGCGTCAAACGATATTCCAAAATTAATTCTTCATCTGTCCAATGAGAAAAATCAATCGCCGAAAACCGTGCCGTCTCTTTTGCAACACAATACATAATTCACCTTGTTCTTTCTGCCGAAAGTTCCGTCAAAATAACATTCCTTTTAGCATAATATTGAATTTTACTTTTCGGAATCAATTCGAGTAAAAAAATGATATTTTTTTATTTTCTGACATGACCTCGATTGATACCGCTTCTTAATTAACTGAAATAGAGATTATTCACATTTCATGCCAATAAGAAAAAAAATTCAAAATCATGGAGGAAGTTTCGGAGGAAACAGCAACTAACTCTATACGGATAAAAAGAATAAATCGTTTGAATTTTTTTTTAATTTTCTAAATGGTTCTTCTGATTTGCTTAAAACGAACATACTAATTTTCACTTTTTTTCAAATCGTTGTATCAGATTGAAAGGATTTCAAGGATTTTTCACTATGGAACTGTTTACCGTGTAAAATTTTCATTTTATTTGTAAAAACAGAGAAAAAAGGAATTTTCGCCAATTCTATCAAATTTAGCAGTATTGAAAAGCCCCGCAACTTTATACTTCACCTCTTTATATTTCGCATCGTCACAAACGAATTAAATTTGATTATTTTGTAAAATTCTGCCGAATAATGACGAAATTCTTTGGTAAATGCCGGATTTTTTTGTAAATCTTTTGGTTCAAGGCGAGATTCCAATTGACAGAAATAGTTTTTTGGTTAAAATGTGAAAACTAATTTAATCACAATGCGTTATTTCTTGCCGAGTTGTTTCTTGGCAAACGTGTTGTTGGTTATTTCAAAACCTTTGTAAAAACTAAGGAGTTTAACAATGGAAAATTTAATGGGATGTTTGGTTGTGCTTTTCGGAATTTTCACGGAAAAATTCCGGCAAATGTTAAACATGGTAGTCTGGGCAAACCAGGGGGGGGGGGGCTATATGGAATAGAAAGAGTAGAGCAAACCGTACAGATTGTTTACGCTCTAAACTCTTTTCCATAAACCTCTTAACTCGTTTCCGCTCTTCACCGTTCGGCTTTACATTGGTCGAACTTCTTGTGGTAATTGCGATTATCGGCGTGTTAATCGCTCTGCTGTTGCCCGCCGTTCAAGCGGCTCGTGAGGCTGCAAGACGGATGCAATGTTCAAATCACATGAAACAATTTACCCTTGCGTTTCACAATTATCACAACGATTACAACTCCCTTCCTTCAATAGTGTGTTGGGTTAGTAAAAATACAACGTATGGCAATCAATTCAATCCCCATGCTGTGATTCTCCCCTATATTGAGATGACTGCAATGTATGAAGAGTTTCGGAACAGCACTTATGATTGCAATGCCGGTCCAGCGAGAATACCGGTTTCGACATTTTTGTGTCCGTCAGAACCAAATGCAAAAACTCTAGCAGATTGGGAAAATGGTTACGTGACGGCACGGGCAAGTATTGCCACATCAATGGGCGACTGTGGTCGTTTACAAGACAACAAACGTGGTCCATTTAACCAGTATTATAAGTCGTTTGCCGATGTTACTGATGGAACAAGCAACACGGTATTCTGCAGTGAACTTGTTACCGCTGATGCTCCAACATTTAGTGCGGCACAACAGACCAGAGCGGTTAAAGGCGGCGTAATGGCAAAAGCGGACATCTACGCAGGAACAGGAACAAATGGGCGTCCAAGTAAGTGTATGAACGAAGCTCGGGATTCAACAGATCCTAATCTTCTTGTTTCACAAGCGAAAAATGTTTGGCGTGGAAGCCGACAGTTTCACCGTCTCATCGGTTATATGAATTTTAATACGATTTTACCGCCCAATGCACCGTCATGTTCCGGTTCTGATAGTGATGATATTTGGGGATTTTATCCGCCGCAAAGTTATCATACCGGCGGCGTCAATGTCGGTTATATTGACGGCAGTATTCACTTCATTTCTGATACGATTGACACAAATGGGCTTCCACAAGGTGATGTTTACAATACACAGGGAGCGAGTCCGTGGGGTGTTTGGGGAGCCGCTGGTTCCATTGCCGGAGGTGAACCCTCCACTCCGTAAGAATGTGTTGTTTTATCCTATGAGTGATTGAACAAAGTTCTCGAAAGGATAGGTAAAAAATTCCTTACAAGTTTCTTGGTGTTACTCGTTCTCTGATTATGTATTAACGATTTCTTTAAACAGAATTAACATTTGTTTTCGTGGACTATAGTTTTCATTATTTTTTAAATCAGGTTATTTATTATGAAAATTTCTACTTTATTTCCCTTACTTTTATTGATTTGTTTTGTGTTTTCTGGATGTCAAAAGAATGATCGTCCTGCGGATTTACCGAAATTGTATCCGTGCAGAATTACCGTGACGCAAGAGACCGTACCGTTGGCAGGAGCCAGTATTACCTTGCAGGCAGTCAACGGTTCCGGTAAATATCAGGTGAGTTCCGGCAGAACAGACTCGGCGGGTATTGCCACGATTTATACTTATGGTTTTGTCGGTGTACCGCTTGGCGACTATAAAATCACCATAAGTAAAGTCAGCACAGAAGGCGGAACCCGACAAGCCGACTCTTTCGGAGGCGGCAAAGTTGTTGGGACAAAAGACTACCAACTGGTTGATAACAAATTTACGGAAAACGACACAACACCTGCTAAAATTACGATCACAGAAAAATCGAATGATACGTCAATTGATGTTGGTAAAGCGGTACACCAAATGATACCATCGATGCCAGTATCGCCCCTAATGTAAGGCAATGTTTCAGACGAAACCTTGCGGTGGTGTACTCGCCGACAGTTGACCCTGTTTTCGGACGGAAATGAAAACAATATCAACCGGCGCAACCTTTCGGCGAAAGGTTGCCTACCTGATGATTACAAATTCAAAAGGTAGCCAATGTTTCGCCGAAAGGGCTTTCACCCACCATTGGTCGGCGTGTACTCGCCGACAGTGACCCTACTGTTGTAGTTCCAGATCAAGCGTTGCGACCATAGGTTGTCTAACCTACGGGTCGCAACGGTTGATCGAAAATTACAACAGGGTCAACTGTCGG
>JAISNF010000494.1 GCA_031276415.1 Planctomycetaceae bacterium | reverse complement strand
CATATTGCATTGTTATCTTGCCTTTTTCCGTTTTATCGTATCGATATAATGTGACTGTACGCTTACCACTCGAATGAAAAAAGACATTTACACTAATATTCGAATCTATTTGTTTATTAGATAGCAAACGTAATACTTGTTTGTAACACTCTTCTGCTTGATGTTGCGATATTATCGATACATAATCACTTTTTGTCTTTTTGAACTTCGCATCCAGCATTACTCCGAGTACATTAACCGTAACTAACAAAGATTTAATTCCTACACTCATTATCGTCACCATAAAATAAATAAAACAAAAAACCCGATATTCGTTATCTTTTTATGTTGCAGAAAGTCAATAACGAAAACGGGTCTTTATCTTATCGTTCAAAAAAACTTACTAAGTTTTTAGTGAGTAACTCTCTGCAACATGCCGTATATTATAGTCTTTTTTAAAATCTGTAAAGGCGCGCGAAGCCGCAAGACGGATGTCGTGTACTAACAATCTCAAGCAAATCGGGATTGCCGTTCACAACTTTCATGACTCTCAACAAGGATTACCGCCGATTTGTATTTCTTCATGGAAACCGTCTATCCATATACTCCTTCTACCTTATATGGAACAGACAGCATTGTACGATACGCTTTCCCAAGCACCATTTTTCCAAAACCCGTTTCCAGGTACAGGGACAACTCCCGACTTATCTACTTTTCCTGATGTATGGTTCAATTCTCTTCCCAAACAAACAAAAGAACAATTGGGGTCAGTTTCAACCTATAAATGTCCGTCTCGCCGGAGTGGAGGTACGGCTTATGTTTCCAAACTTTCTTCTGAAACTGATAATCCGAGTAGTGGTCCAATAGGTGATTATGTGGCAGTTGTAACCAAAGATGAAGAATTCCGTTGGGCAAGATATGTGTATGATGTTATCGGATCCAATGCAACTCTTGCTCGTTATTCTTTTGACAAGTTTCGTGGTCCGTTTCGATTACCGATTCAAATCAGTACGGGTTCTCTCAATCACTCAGATGTTTATGATGCTACAAAAGAAGATTTGATGAAAATCAAAGGGTGGGAAATTCGTGACACAACAGCACGTTGGGGAGATGGAACAAGTAATCAATTCATTTATGGAGAAAAATTTATTCCGAATCATGCCTTAGTAACAGGAACAGAGGCACCACTCAGTCAGCGTTATTGGGACGGCGGTTATCATTATGCAGATATTAATCGTCCCTGGAATGTGGCAAGAGTTATTCATCTTGATTGGACAGGTAATGATCCTACACGAATTATTGCCAAGTCACCGAATGATCCTTATTTCGTTAATAAAATTCCTGGCGATGTCTGGGGAAAAGGTGGATTCGGAAGTCATCACAGTGGTATTTGTATGTTCCTTCTAGGTGACGGTGCTGTTCGTCCAATAACAATAGTGATTTCACCGGAAACTCTTTTTGCATTAGCCGCTGTTGATGATGGTGTTCCTGTTTCCGTTCCGTAACATTAACAACAAATCCCTTTTTATTATTATCAATTATGAACAAATATTTATTATTTCAACTATTGTGTTTAAGTGGTTTAGTTTTCTTCACTGGTTGTAAGGAAAACGTTTCAATTTTCGGAAAGGTTGTCTTTCCTGATGGTAAACCACTTCAAGTGGGAACTGTTTGCTTTCAGAACGAAATTGTTGTGGCAACAGGCGATCTGCAAAGTGATGGTTCATTCCGTTTGGGATTAGAAAAAAAAAGTAGCGGACTTCCTCCTGGTTTTTATCAGGTGTATATTTCCGGAGCGCAAAATATCGAGAAAACCCCACCGCCAAAAGATAATCCCGAAGGATGGGGTGATCCAATTGTAACACCACTCATTCACCGAAAATTTATGTCACCGCAAACTTCCGGTTTGAGTTGTGATGTTGTCAAGGGTATGAAATTACCTTACAATATTACCGTTGAATATCCATGAATTAAAGACAATAATAAAAGTTGTCTTACGCACTAAAGGAATAAAATGTTCTAATTCGTCATAAACAATTAGAGAAATTTTACTCCTTCAAAGCGTTTATTTTCACCTGTAAAAGCAAAACATTTATTGGTACGTAATTGTTTTGTTATTGTTTTACTTTTGTTACCAATTTCAATTTCAGTTTCAGTATTGTTACTATTTTCAAAGGAGTATTTACTATGAAAAGAATTTTTGTGTTGACTTTGTTATCGTTCATTTTTCTTCCGTTTACCCTTTTGGCGCAACAAAATCCTGATATCAATGTTTGGGTTAAGGAATATGAAGGGAGGATCAAAAATGTTACGGAATCACGGCAAAAGCAGAAACCAAACTTCCAAACCGATCTTCAATTTTCGAAACCGGATTATGTTGTTTTCGTACCGGAAGTCGAGCCGGACAAACTCGGCGATATGTACAACGATCATTTTCAGGTTTTCGATAAACCAAACGGAAAACTCTTTGCGATTTGGTGTCAGGCGTCTGTTGAAGGCGCACCCGATCAACATGTCGCTTTTTCCCGTAGTTTGGATAAAGGCAAAACGTGGGAAAAACCTCGCGTTTTAGCCGGAAATAAAACAGTTGCCGAAGGAACCGCAAACAACGGCGCAATTGCCAGTTGGGCGTTTCCGATGGTTAGCAAGTCGGGACGAATTTATGTACTTTATAATCAATTTGTTGTCGGTAAAGTTTCCACAAACCGGCAACACACAGGAATTATGATGGGAATTTACAGCGATGATGACGGCGAAACGTGGACAACACCGGAAGAAATCGCTATGCCACGAACTTCAAATGATGGAGCAGATGCTTCCATTCCGCCGGAATGGGTTGTTTGGCAAAAACCAACACGTGTCGGCAAAAACGGTAATTATCTTGTCGGTGTAAGCCGTTATGTTCATCCGAATTTTCATTCAAAATACCGAACAGTTACGGAATTTATTCATTTCGACAATCTCGACCAAAACCCGCCGATTAAAAAACTGATCGTTCGTTGGGTTATGACGGATGATAACGTGTTACATTCCGGTGTTCATTGTGAGGAACCGTCTATTGTTAAACTTCCGGACGGGCGGCTTTTCACGGTCATGCGAACCGGAACCGGTTGTCCACAGTGGTCAATCAGCAGTGATAACGGCGAAACATGGTCGCCTCCCAAACCACTCCTGATGAAAGACGGCGGTGATCCGATTCCACATCCCATGTCGCCGTGTCCGATTTACGATTGGAAAGGAAATGAAGCCGCAAGCGGTTTGTATTTTCTGATGGCACATAACCGTTATGAAAAATTTAACCCGAATCCTTGGCAAAACCGAGGACCATTGTATCTTTTTGCTGGTCGTTATAAAAAAGATGCGGAACAACCTATTTGGTTTGACAGACCCAAAAAATTTATTGAACGGAAAAGCGGTAATTCGTTTTATACCAGCACGACACAATTAGAGGGTAAAACGGTGTTATGGTACAACGACCAGAAATTTTATTTGTTGGGACGTGTAATCGGCGAAAACTTTTTTGACGGTAAACCGGATACGGAATTGTACAAATCTGATACGGAAATTGATTTATCTTCTTATTCTCCGAAAGAACATGCCGACGGTAAACCAATCAAATTGGGAACTTCGCCGAAATTAGAATTCAAAAACGGAGCCGAACAAGGAACTTTCAAACAAGGTGAAAAGATTTTTAAGAACAGAAATTACGCTATAATTCAATGTCCCAAAGGACTCAACGGCAAAAAATTTGTTCGAAGCAATATCGAATCAACAGAAGTTATTTGTCGCGAAAATGGAATACTTTACGTTCTTACTCCGCTTAAAAACCGTAACAGCGACAGTGTTACGGAAACATTGTTAAAACTCGGATTTGAGAAAGTTGCCCAATCGGAAACATTACTTTTTGAACGGATTCCCGATGCAATTGTTACGTTGTATCAAAAAGAAGTTCAAGAAGGTGAAACAATTAAATTGGGGAAATGGAGTGTGATTATTTATTGAATTAGTAAATGTTGTGCCGGTTGGTATTGAGTAAAAAATCAACAATCACCGGATTAAAACCGTCCGCCGTCGTTTCAAAACCAATCCGGTTCACAATCAATTGACCATGCTGAACCAGTTTGGCAAAATCTTTATTTTTGAGATATTTATCGAGTTTCCGTTTGCTAAGTTTCGTCTTACTTTCCGGCTCCGCAACAAACGGCAAATGAGCGTATTCCGGTAACAGATAACACAAAGATAATGGTAATCGGTAATAGTCGTCAATGTTTCGCCTGAAACATCGGCAACCTTTTTAGTTGATAGTTAATAGTTGAGAGCGGATAGTTTCGCAATGCGAAATTATTACCGCAATGTTGGTAATCCGTTTGCGTCACTCTCAACTATTCACTCTCAATTCTTAACTCTCAACTAAATCTGGCGGCGAATTGGTTACAAATTCTTTGCGGTGTAACAGAATGAATAGAACAGGCGTAACAATTAAAATGTGCAACAGACTGGAAATCATTCCGCCAACAACCGGAGTTGCCAACGGCTGCATAATCTCTACGCCTGTTCGCGTACTCCAGAATATCGGTAACAAAGACGCAATTGTTGTCGCAACCGTCATGACTTTGGGACGTAACCGTAATCTCGCTCCGGTTTTAACAGCATCAATAAATTCTTTGTAAGTAAGTAAACTTCCTTTTGTTTCACGGGCTTTTTGTACGGATTCCTCCAAATAAACCACCATGATAATACCGGTTTGAATTGCCGTACCAAAAAGAGCAATGTAACCCACCCAAACAGCAACACTAAAATTGAACCCCATCATCGCCTGCAAAATTACCCCCCCCGTCAACGCAAACGGCACCGCCAACAAAACATGAGCCGCCTCACCGGTTGAACGGAACGTCATCACAAGCAATAAGAAAATTACAAAAATTACCGTCGGAAAAACAATCATCAATGTCCGGCGAGCATGAAGTTGATTTTCGTACTGACCGCTGTATTCAATTGTCTGCCCGGATTCAAGCGAAATCTCTTTTTCGATACGCGATTTAATTTCCTCAACAAAACCGCCCAAATCCCGATCTGTTACATTCGCCTGCACATAAACCCGAAGCCTGCCGTTTTCGCTCGATATTTCATTGGGACCAATCACGCGTTTAATTTCCGTAACTTGCGCCAACGGAACCATCAAACCGCTCGGCGTCGGAATCAACAGTTCGCCGATTTTTTCAATATCGTCCCGATCCGCACGATCAAGACGCACCTGAATTGCCCATCGTTCCCGACCTTTAATCGTTGTTGTAACATTTGTACCGCCCAAACCGGTTTCCACATACCGCAAAATATCCGCGGCATAAATTCCGTAACGTCCCATTGCGTTACGGTCAACCGTGATTTCAAGATACGGTTTTCCCTGATCACGCGACGGCGCAACTCCGGTTGCACCGGAAATACTGTTGATAAGCCGCTCCACTTCAAACGATTTTTTTTGTAACGAATGCAAATCGTTACCGAAAATTTTCACTCCCACCTGAGCGCGAATACCGGTGCTGGTCATCAAAGTCCGGTTTTCAATCGGTTGCAAAAATCCTGGCGTGTAACCCGGTACCTGAGTCAGAAGTTCACTTAAATCGGCGATAATTTTTTGTTTCGTAATTCCGGGTCGCCATTGAGACGGCGGTTTAAGTGTGATTGTTGTTTCAATCATTTCAACCGGAGCCGGATCAGTCGCCGTGTCGGCACGTCCCAGTTTGCCGGCTGCTGTTACAACTTCAGGATATTCGCTCATCACTTTGTCTTGCCACGCCATAATCCGTTTCACTTCCGTCAACGACGTAGCCGGCAATAAAACCGGCATGAAAAGCAAACTCCCCTCTTCCAACGTCGGCATAAATTCCGAACCAAAACCCTGAAAACCCGAAAACGGAAAATAAGAGGACGAATATGAAATAAGTACATTATTAACTCGTTGCGGTAAACCAAAAGCAAGAATCAGCGCAACAATAAGTAATCCCGCCGCTCCGGTTAAAATTGTTTTGGTATGACGAAGCGACCAATCAAGAACAGGATCATAAATCCGCAACAAAAAATTCATCAGAATATTTTTATCTTCCGCACGAAAAGGTCCCCGAACTAATATCGTACAAAAAACAGGAACCGCCGTAATAGCAAGCAACACGGCTCCAATTAACGCAAATGTTTTCGTGTAAGCAAGCGGATGAAACAGTTTGCCTTCCTGTCCGGTAAGCAAAAATACCGGCACAAACGCAAGAATAATAATCGCCATCGAAAAAAACATCGGTCGCCCAACCTGAGAACTTGCCTGCAACGTTAATTGAAAAATTTCTGCAGCCGTCAACTGAGCCGAAGGATCGGTCGTTTTCTTTTCCTCCAGCGCACGTTCACAATACCGAATCACATTTTCCGTCATCACAATGCCGGCATCAACCAAAACTCCAATCGAAATCGCAATACCGGTTAAAGACATAATATGTGACGGAATACCAAATTGATTCATCAAAATAAACGAAATAAGAATCGCACTCGGCAATGGAATTGTTACAATAAGAATCGACCGGAAATGAAAAAGAAACAAAATATGTGCCAATGTAACAAGAATAATTTCTTCAATCAATGCGTTTTTAAGAGTATCAATCGCACGGTTGATCAAATCGCTTCGGTCGTAAAACGGTTCAATTGTAACACCTTTGGGTAAACCGGATTGAATGGAATTGATGCGTTCCTTCACTTCTTGAATTACTTTGTAAGCATTTTCGCCGTAACGCATAACAACAATTCCGCCGACGACTTCCTGTCCGTTAATATCAAGCGTGCCGCGACGATAATCGCCGCCGATCTGAACATGAGCCACATCACGCAAATAAAGCGGAACTCCGTCACGCGCCAGAAGCGGTATTGATTCAATATCCGTAACATCGTTCACAAGACCAATTCCGCGAACAATAAATTCCGAACCGTTTTCTTCAAGAGTTTTACCGCCGACGTTAAGATTACTTGTAACAAGCGCATCCATAACCTGACCGAGCGAAAGATTGTATTGCTTGAGTTGAAGCGATGAGACTTCCACTTGATATTGACGGACAAAACCGCCCAAACTCCCAATTTCCGCAACACCCGGCACCGCCGCAAGTTGGTAACGAATATAAGTGTCTTGAAGCGTGCGAAGCGAACCAAGGTCTTGTTGGGCGTCCGCGTCCGCCTTCAAATAATATTGATACACCCAACCAAGTCCGGTCGCATCAGGACCAAGACGTGCGGTAACTCCTTCCGGTAAAAGTGCGCCGAGCGAGTTTAAACGTTCCAGAACACGTGTTCGGGCAAAATATGTTTCGATTTTATCTTCAAAAATAACCGTCAGAAACGAAAAACCAAACATTGATGTTGCGCGAACTGTTTTCACTCCGGCAAGACCTTGTAATGAAACAGAAAGCGGATAAGTAATCTGATCTTCGACTTCCTGCGGTGAACGACCTGCCCAATCAGCATAAACAATCACCTGATTTTCCGAAAGATCAGGAAGCGCATCTATCGGCGTTTTTCGTAACGCCTGAATTCCCCAACCGCAAATACCAAGAAATATTACAATCACCAAAAAACGGTTGTGAAGCGACCAATGAATCAATGCGTTTATCATAAATCTGTTAATCCAATAAATAATGAATGAGTAAAATAAAATGGACAATTACCTTATGAAACAGAATCGTAACAAATCAAAGGAACAAGGTCAAGCCCCTCTCGTAAACAGATAATTACGTACAAACTTTTCCCAAATTATAAATGGGAACTTCTAAAAACCACAAATATATTTTTATTAACCACAGAGAACACAGAGAGTACAGAGAAAATTGTTAAATGGAAATTAAATTTTATTTTTAATTTACTATTTATTATTTCCAATTAGAAATAAAATTAAAAACTTCCTCTCTGTGAACTCTGTGTTCTCTGTGGTTTTAAAAAGTAAATTTGAGTTTTTAGAAGTACCTAAATTACAAAACGCAAGCCGCAAAATATAAATCACAAATTCGGCGTCAATTGTTGCGGGAAAATTGTTGCAGGGAAAATTGTTGCAGGGAAAATTGTTGCAGGGAAATTGTTGCAGGGACTTATATTTCCGATTTATTTTGTGTAAAATAGAAAAATTGTTTTCTTAAATATCCGGCAAAAACAAATTCCGGTCAACTTTTTCAAAGTTCAAAGTTCACATTTCACAGATTCACAGAGTGTTTGCTATGGAAGTCAATATTGCAAAATTGAAACGGTATTTTACAAATACCAAAGCCGTTGACGATATTTCATTTTCGTTTCGCGGCGGTCAGATTTACGGGTTTGTTGGTCCGAACGGAGCCGGAAAAACAACGACCATGCGTATTCTCGCAACATTGGATGAACCGACATCCGGTGATATTTTTGTCGATGGCGTCAGTGTGGTACAATATCCCGATC
Organism: Planctomycetaceae bacterium; assembly: GCA_031276415.1. Taxonomy (GTDB): domain Bacteria; phylum Planctomycetota; class Planctomycetia; order Pirellulales; family Thermoguttaceae; genus WRKP01. The sequence goes on along the minus strand of JAISNF010000494.1, from coordinate 7,648 downwards.
TTGTACGTCAAATGGTTGGATATATGCCGGATGCGTTGCCCGCTCATAAAGATATTACTGTTCATGAATATCTTGATTTTTTTGCCCGTGCCTATAATTTACGTAACCCGAAACGAGATAAAATCGTTCAAAATATCGAGGAATTCACCGGATTAACCGAATTTAAGGACAAAACAATTGCCCAAATATCAAAAGGAATGAAACAGCGGGTCAGTTTAGCGCGGGCGATTATTCATGAGCCGGTTGTTCTTGTTCTTGACGAACCGGCGGCAGGATTGGACCCGCGGGCACGAATCGAACTCCGTGAACTTTTAAAGGCTTTGCGGGAACAAGGAAAAGCGATTTTGATTAGTTCTCATATTTTGAGTGAACTTGGTGAAATTTGTGACGGTGTTGCATTTATTGAACGCGGACAATTACTTCGTGCCGGAAAAATCGAAAATATTATCGAATCAATGGAAATGAGACCAATGACAATGATTCGTGCCAAAAATTATGATCTTGAAACGTTATTGAAACTGATTCTTGAAGAGCCGATGGTTGAAACGGCGCAAATTGCCGGAGATGAAGTTGCCGCTTTATTAACTGCTGACGATGATGGTGTGCTGTTGTCTTCATTGATCAGCAAGGGCGTACAAATTGCCGAATTTCGTCAACACAAAGCCCATTTGGAAGATTTGTTCCTCAATATTACCAAAGGACGTTTACAATAATGAATAAGGATGTTTACAATAATTTTTAGAATTACCGACCGGTCTCTTGAAATCTGTAATTGAAGGTGTTATACTGACATTGATTTTAGTTTCAGATTGTCAAACGGTAATAATCAAAAGAGTCTGTGATTTTACAGAAACATAAAAATTATTGCCTATACCTGTTACGGTATCAATCTTGTACCATTTTACACTTTATTAGAAAGTTTATCAGAAAGGATCGTTTTATGAAACGTACATTTACTATTTTGCTGACAGTTGTTGCGTTGGTTTTAACAACATCTGTTGCCTGTTCGCAGGAAGGAAACGGTTGGGTCAAGATTTTCAACGGTGAAAATCTTGACGGTTGGAAATCAAACGAAAAGTATGAGGGTTTTGAAGTGAAAGACGGTGCGATTGTCGGGAAAGGTAATCGTAACCATCTTTACTATTACAAGGAGGAACTCAAGAATTTTGAACTCAAAATGGATGTTAAAATTAGTGCAGGCGGTAATTCCGGCGTGTACGTTAAATCACAATGGCAGGACGAAGCGTGGCCTGTAACAGGTTTTGAACTTCAGGTCAACTCTTCGCATGGTGATCCGGTCAAAACAGGAAGTTTGTACAATATTATCAAAATTTTCAAGGCTCCGCATAACGATGACGAATGGTTTAATTATCATCTCATTCTCAAAGGCAATACGCTGGAAGTGCGGGTTAACGGCGAATTGTTGTACATTTATGTTGATCCGATGGAAAAGGGCGGTGTTCCGCAAAACGAGAAAATTACCGAACAAAATAAACGGATTAGCCAAAAAGGTTATATTGCTCTTCAACAACATGACCCTAAAAGTATTCCGCAGTTCAAAAATATTTTCCTGAAAAAATTGCCGGACTGATTAAATGAAACGTAATATTTCAGACCTTTTGGTTTTGAAATAATCGTGTATTTTCTTAATCACAAAATACACAAAGACAAATAATTGTCCGCAAAAAACTTGTCCGTAAATGACGTTGAGAAACGCAGAATAATTACAGATTATTTTTAAGAATACGAAACAATAAAATCTTTTGCATTAACTTTGTTTGCGTTACTTTATATTTTAAAAATATTCTGCGTTTATCAGTGTCATTTGCGGACTTGTTTCTTTTCTCTACGTTTTCTGTGATAAAAAGTAAAACAAAATGTTACTAAAATAACATCACAAACCGCCGTTCATTTTCCTGAATAATTACGTCTTTTTATTATAACGATTATGAATATGTTTAATGCGCAACGTAAAATTTGGCATGGAAAAGGAATTATTGAGAGTAATCTCAAACTGGCGGAGCAAACGTTTCATTTAACACTCAATGCTCAAGGGACATTACCGACGATTAACGCCGGACAATTTGTGATGTTACGGTTACAGAATCGTACCAATCCTTTGTTGGGCAGACCGTTTGCTGTTTATCGTGTTTCAGAAAACGTGTTGGAAGTGATTTATCTTGTTGTCGGCAAAATGACGCAATGTCTTGCCGAACTACGAAAAGGCGATACGCTTGATTTTTGGACGCCGCTTGGCAACGGGTTTTCGCCGATCAGCACGCCGGCTCATATTATTATGGTTGCCGGTGGAATTGGTCAAACGCCTTTTCTTATGCTTGCCGAAAAATATTTTCAAACGGATTCGCATTGTACGTTGCTTTATGGTACACAAAATGCTGAACGTATCATTTGTGTTGATGATTTCAAAAAACTTGGTGTTGATATTCATCTTGCAACGGACGATGGTTCTTGTAACAGCGGTTTTAACAGTTATCATGGTTTTGTAACGGATTTGATTTCACAAGTATATCAGCCTGAAGAGCCGACACAAATTTTTTGTTGCGGTCCGCGACCAATGCTTTCTGCTGCGTTTCAGGTTGCCTGCCAACTCAAATTGCCGTGTGAAGTTTCACTCGAAACATCAATGAGTTGCGGTTTGGGAATTTGTTTCGGCTGTGTTGTCCAATGCCGTTGCGAAAAAGAGAAAAAGATTGATAATGAAACAGAATCAACAACGAACAAAATGAATAAAATCGTTAATGAAACATGGGATTACCGAAGAACTTGTATTGACGGTCCCGTTTTCGATGCTTACAAACTTTGCTGGTAATTAGTGTTGCGGAAAATCATTGCGGAAAATTTTGATTTCCGTCCAAAAACAGCGGCTCTTGAATTATCGAAATAAATTATCGAAACATTTGAAATGTTACAAAATTTTATCGTTTTCGCCAAAGTGTTTCATCTTTGATTCCGAGTTCTTTCTGAACGGCGGCGATTTCATTTTTGAAACGGCGTGCATCTTCGGGATAACCGGCAGTCGGTTTCAAATCAGGAATTTTTTCACGCCAAAATTCATTAAACCGAATCATTGCCCGTTCACGAAGATATTTTGAATTCATCGACGCCAGAGCAACAGGAACTTGCGATTCACCTTTCGCAAGAAAACGAAATTCCAGCGGCTGCTTTTTGTACGTTAATCGATAAACGCTGCTTGTGCGACTTTCCTGAATCACTTGAATCCATAAATCCGGGAAAAATTCCGTAAGTAAATCAAGATAATGATTTCGTCCTCCGTGTTTGTCACAAAAAATCAACACCGGTATTGACGAATGATGGACGTTGAGAACTTCGGCGATCAAGGTTAAAGTCGCATCGGAAAGCAATGAACCTTTGGAATCAAACCGGTCAAGTCCGCGATTAAATTCTTCCGGTTCAATAATTCTGCTACGAATATCACAAAGCCGGATTTTATTTTCGGACAAAATTTTCGTGAAAACTTCCGTCTGTTTCGTTAATACGGTTTCATCTGTATTCAGCGGTGAAATCGGTTTACCTAAATAACGCAACGGAATCATAATTCCGTATTCCAATGTCGTCAATGAACCGCTACCGTGATATAATTTTTTGGAATCGCCGATTTGAATTTTGTGAGTGTTGAGTTGCGCAAGAAGCGGTAACAAATTATCGGTCGGCGATTCCCAAACGGTTGCCGAAATAACCAGCGGTCCAAGATTCGGACCGTAACCGGCTTCATCCGTTCCGATAATAAGTTGCTTTCCGTTATTTTCGTTCGCCATAATTCGCCGACACAAAAGTAAGTAACAATATTTTTTTTGTTTTAGAAATCATCTGCATAATTAACGGACGATTATATTTCTAAATTATATTTCTAATTTCCAAGGAGCGCGGTATTCATAATGTAAAAGCGAATTGGCTTTTTCGTTATCGATAAAACGTTCTGTTTCAGGATTCCATTGAAGCCGTTGTTCGACAGCCAATGAAATGTTGGCAATCAGACTCATTGTGGTGCTGCGATGACCTTCTTCAACATCCATATTCGGTACCGCACGGGATTTAACACAATCAATAAAGTTACGGGCATGTTGCGCCGTAATATTGAGATTATTGTTACCGCCGCCCAATATTTCTTCGTGTTCTTTCATTCGTTCACCTTTGGTTTGAAATTGCCCCGCTTTTTCCGGTTTAATAACGTAACGTCCGTCATTAACGTACAAAGTTCCCATCGTGCCGCGAAATTCAACATAACAAGGAACCGGCATAATAGGATTGGAATTGGCTTCGTAGTGGCTAAATTCAAGCAGACGACCAGAGGGAAACAACCACGTAACATGCATTGTATCAGGAATTGTCCGATCATCGTTCACCGCAAAATTACCGCCCATCGCACAAACAGCGGTTGGCGATTTTTCTTTAAGGAACATACGAAAAATATCAATAAAATGGACGCCGTTGTTAGCAATTTGTGACGAATAATCATTCCACCAACGGAATTTATACGGAGCAATATTCGGTTGATAATCACGGAGATTTCGGGGACCAAGCCAAAGATCCCAATTTAATTGTTGCGGCGGAGTTGTCGGTTTCAATTTACCGATTCCGTCAGGAAACATGTTGCTCATGTGACAACATCGCGCAACAGTAACCTTGCCAATCCATTCGTCAATATTTTTTGTTGCCAAATCACGATAAATATTTCCGCTACGCCGGTGAATACCGACCTGAACAACACGATTATATTTTCGTGCCGCTTCTACCATTTTCCGTCCTTCAAAAACAGTTACGGAAAGAGGCTTTTCAACGTACACATCTTTACCGGCTTTACACGCTTCCACCGTTTGAATGGCGTGCCAATGATCCGGTGTTGCAATAACAACGGCGTCAATATTTTTTTGTTCATAAATTTTTCGGAAATCGCCGGTAATCAATGTTGACGCATCGGCATATTTTTCTTTTGCCGCTTCAAGAGTTTGCTGATCAACATCACAAAGTGCGGCAATTTCAACATCGGATTGTTTCTTAAATGCGTCCAGGTCTTGACGTCCGCGATTGGCAAGTCCAAGAAATCCAACACGAACACGATCATTCGCCCCAACCGTTTGACTGTACGAATATGCCGTCTGTAACGCTGCAAAACCGGTTGTTATTGCAACAGTATTATTGAACGTCCGGCGATTGATTTGATTTTTGGCGGTCATCTGATTTTCTCCTTAATAATAAATTTATTTCCCCTAAAAATTGTAACCGTTTACATATTACGGGGAAAAATTCCGTGAAGGTAAATATTATCTTCTATTATCTTACAATTCCGTCCCAATAGCAATACATTTTTTTACGCCAAAATACTTGGAAATTGCGACAATAAATTACCCGACTATTTGTTTCATCAACCACAAAATAAGAGAATAGAATTGTCCGTAGATTACGTTGATTAACGCAAATTAAATTTAAAATAACATTTTAAAATAATCAGCGAAAATCTGTGTCATTTGCGGATTATTTTTGTTTCAAGGTTTACCGGATTGCATCTGAACAAGCAGATCGGAAAGCATAAATAACTTTTCAATTTTTCGTAACGCATCCGGTTCGGCATTGGCAAGGCTTTGGGCTTTTTGGAACGATTTTTTCGCTTCTTCTTTTTCATCAATTACGTACCAAGACAATGTGATGGAACAATAAATCAGAAACAACTTATCATTGCCGGTCGTTTCGTCGGTAGAGGAATTCAATCTCAATACCGGCTGCGTTGTTGTTTCAGAAACAACGGGAGCGGATTGAGCAGATTCGTCTGGAAATAAATCCTTGAATACGCTCACGTCCTTAATTCCGTCCAAAAATTGTTGAAGACGTTTAAGATTATCTTTAACGCCGGATTTATCGTACAATTGTATTTGCATGTCAACCGCCCCCAAACGATTTTGTACGATTACGCAGGGATCATTCAGTTTTTCTGCTGCATCAAATAACAATTCAAGAGTTTTCTTTAGTCCGTGCGGATCAAATAACTGATTTTGCGACTGAAATACCTTAATCAAACCCGTCCACTGTTCTTCAGGATTGTTGTTTTTTAGTACATTTTCAATTTCCATTTGAACTTGCTTGATTTCTTGTTTTTCTTCTTCAGAATAAGTTTCAGAAATTAGGTTTAATAATTCTTCAGTTACTTCACCTTGTTGTTCAACTATTCTCGTAAACAGATATTGTGTCGCCGGTGATTTTAAATCCGTATTGAGCGTTTTAATAAATTGAGCGGCTTCCTCAAATTTTTTGGTGTCTATCAATAATTTCAAATGATAATATTGAAATACAATTCGATTTTCCGTAACATTTTCCAAATGTTTAATAAGTTCCACCATAATATCGTCACGTTTATTTTCCGGCAGGGCGTTAAATGTGTTTTGTAAAAAAAGGTTATGAAATTCTGGGGAAATAATCTGTCTAAGTTCAAGAATTTGCTCAACAGTAATTGTTTTCGCAGTATCCTGAACAATTTTAGAAATCGTGTTTAATTTTATTTCGTTCTGTTTAATGACTTTGACAAGATTTATCGCTTCAGTAATTTTACCTTCCTGAGCAAGCGTTATTGCGGCTTGTCCCAATAAGAGCATCTTGTTTTCTTCGTCGGTAATCGTTTCAATTAATGCGAGTGCTTCGGATTGTTGGTTCACCGTAATCAAACTATGAATCATCAGCGCAACAAGATTTCGTTCTTCAATCTCTTCAACTTCCCGTGCTTTTTTGCGTGCTTTTTCAAAAAGATTTTTTGATTCATCAATTTTTCCCTGCTTTGCCAATTCCCGTGCAAGAATAATGGAAACTAGCGATTCCAATGCAGCGTCTTTCGCTTCAATTGTTCCGGCAAGCGATTTCCGCAACAAATCGGTTACATCAAACCGGTTTATTGTTTCATTTTTATCGGCGTTGTTCTTTTCGGTATCGTTTTTATTCGTGTCAGAATTTTCAATGTCCTCGATAATTTTTTCCGCAACAATTAATTGTTTTTCCGCACGAACAGACGGTTTGGCAATCAGATCAAGTGTTTTGACACTTTGCTCATAATCACCTAAAATGGCTTGAGTCATTGCAACCGCTTCAAGAATCTGGGCTTGGATTGATTCTTTTTCAACGGACGAAACTAACGCCAACACCTGACGAATTGTATTTTGTGCCGGTTGCTTGTCAGCGAAACGAATTTCTATACTGAGTAATCGAAACAAAATCGGAATTTTTTCGTTATTCGGCAACGGTTCCAATAATTGGCGTAATTCCGTTGTCAAAGCAATAATCTCCGATGTTTCTTGTAACGGTTTTTCTTGCGCCAGTACAAAAAACGAACTGAAACTGAATATCATCAATACAACAACAAATGAAAAACAAAAACGTAGCATAAATATCCTCTTAAAAACATTTCTAAAAAGTGTGAAAAAACACGAAAAAACACAAAACATTTGTCCGCATCTTACAATGCCGAAAAATTATAATTCACGATTTGTAACATTTTCTATCTTACATTTTACTTCTTTTCCCGTAAAAGCGACCGCCATTAACATTACATTTTTATCAAGATATGCCTCATAATATTTACGGTCGTTAATCTGTTGCATCGCTTCGTTCAATAAATCGTCAATAT
>JAISNF010000432.1 GCA_031276415.1 Planctomycetaceae bacterium | reverse complement strand
GAGTTTCGCAATGCGGAATTACAAATGTTTTGGCAATAATTCCGCTTGCGACATTATCCACTCTCAACTATACACTTTCAACTATTATATCCACCTACGGTTATGCACATCACACCCCTTGCAGGGTTAAGATTGAGAAATAAAAATTCCTCTCTGTGAACTCTGTGGTTAAATAAACTGTGGTTAAATAAAAAAGCGGTTATTAGAAGTTGCCTGTGGTATTTTATTGATATTTTGCGGATTATTTATAGAAGTTACGAACCCGCATAATTGAATCGAAGCCGCCAAGCCGAATACAATCGTCAATACAACTAAGTGCCGGATCGCCTTCCTCTAAAATTTCGTAATTGCGTTTGACCGAACCGATTACAAAATCAAGCCCCAACGGAATAGCACGAGTTAAAAACGCACTTTCAAGCGGTCCCTTGATAAACGAACCGTCTTTCCGCTTCAACGGTAACATCACCGTAAAATTACTCAACCCAACCGAAGCATGAAAACCTGAAAATTGCAAATCATCATAAATCAGTTTTAATGCCGCAAGAAGCCGCGATAAATTGCCCTCACTGTCAGAACCAATCGGCGCAATCCCCGGATCAAAAATCAAATCATTGTTCGGAATCCCCGCCTTTTTCGCCTCCGAAAGAAGCAGTTTAGCAGCCTCGTAAGTTTCTTGCGCCGTATGACATGCTCCGGCTTTGCCATCCTGAATTGTTTCGGAAATCAAAAGAATCGGTCGAAACGGTTTAATTTTGTACAGTTCAAACATCTCCATTCGAAGCGGCGAAATCGAATTAAGAATCGGTTGCCCCACAGAATCATCGTAAGCCTTCAATCCCGCCTCCGCTAACACCGGATCAGGTGTGTCAATAGAAAGCGGTTTGCGAGTTACCGTTTGAACCGCCCGAATAATCTCCGCCAAAAACTCCGCCGAACGACCACCCACATTCACGTCAATATAGGCTGATCCCTTCTCCGCCTGAAATGACGCCAATTCCTTGATTCCCTCAATATTGTTGTCCTCAAAAAGTTGATGCGTGGAAGGAACAGAATCGTTGATTGATTCACCAATAATATTAATATTAGCCTTAGCCATCGTTTTATTGTTTTAATAAACAAGGTTTAACAAAAACAGCATAAAAATAACCAATTAAAGAATAATTCTAAAAATTACTTTTGTAAAAATCATTTTGTGCCATAGACTTTTTTCGGATCAAAAATACGTTCCCCAACAATCTTAAAACCGTCGGGAAGTATTTCGCGGAAAAAGCAGGTTTTGTAACCTTCGTGGCAAGCAGCACCGCCAATTTGTTCGACTTTGAGCAGAATAGTGTCCGCATCACAATCAAGAAATATACCGGAAACCTTTTGAACATTTCCGCTTTCTTCGCCTTTTCGCCACAATTTATTTCGGCTGCGGCTAAAATAAACGGCATTACCGGTTTTTAGAGTTTCATCGTAGGCTTCTTCATTCATGTAAGCCAACATCAACACTTCACCTGTTGCCAAATCCTGAGTAATAACCGGTACAAGATTATTACATTTCGCAAAATCAGGACGTAATAAATTATTCATATTGAACTATATTAAACTCAAAAAGTTAAAACGGTTAATTAAGACGGTTAAAAATCATAAGCCGGAATTGTAATCCAAATAGAAAATTCAGACAACCCCTACTCTGGAATATTTTGAGATTGGGAATTGGCGAACTTGGAAAACAGGCAATATTTCGCCATTTCGCCGGAATATTGCATCGGCTCACCTCTTGATTTCCAACGATAAATAGTGTACAAGTTATTAATTGATTTAACCACAGAAAAATTTAACCACAGAGTTTACTGAGAAGTGATTTTATAAAACTAAATAACGTTTTGATTCCAATTAAAAATTCCTCTGTGTTCTCTGTGTTCTCTGTGGTTAATATTATTGTTTTTTAACTTTTTTTAATTTTATGGAAATTATACGACAACGTGCTTATGCTCGTGCCGGATTGATTGGTAATCCGTCTGACGGTTATTATGGCAAGACGATTGCTGTGATTGTTAAAAATTTTTGGTCTCAGGTAACTTTGTACGAATGGGATCGTCTTGAAATTGTTCCTAGTCTGGACGATGAAAGTATTTTTCGTTCTATTCATGATTTGGCGCAAGATGTTCGGTTGCATGGTTATTACGGCGGGATTCGGCTGGTTAAAGCGGCTATTAATGGTTTTGCCGAATATTGTACGCAACGCGGTTTGTCGTTACACAAGCGGAATTTTTCAATTCGTTACGAAACAACTATTCCGCGTCAGGTTGGTATGGCGGGTTCCAGTGCAATTGTTGTTGCGACATTGCGTGCGTTGATGGATTTTTACGGAGTTGTTATTCCGAAAACGATTTTACCGTCGTTGGTGTTGTCGATTGAACGTGATCAACTTGGAATTATGGCAGGTCTTCAGGATCGTGTTGCTCAGGTTTACGAAGGTTGTGTTTATATGAATTTTGCCAAAGAAGTTATGAAAACGGAGGACGGTTTTATTTGCGGTGAATATGAAATCATTCCAACCGCGTTGCTTCCGCCGCTTTATCTTTCGTATTCAACAGAGTTTGGCGAACCGACGGAGATTTTTCATAACAATTTACGTTTCCGATATGATCAGGGTGAACCGGCGGTGGTTGAGGCAATGAAAACATTTGCCGATTTAACAAGTGAGGTACGCAAATTATTGTTCGATAAAAAGCCGGAACAATTGAGTGATTTATTTGATCGGAATTTTGATCTTCGCCGTTCTATTTGTCAATTGCCGAAAGAGCATATTTTAATGATTGAGACGGCGCGTTCTTGTGGTTGTTCGGCGAAGTTTGCCGGAAGTGGCGGCGCAATTGTCGGAACATACCCCGATAACGAAACATTTATCCGCCTCCAATCCAAACTTAAAAAAATCGGATGTAATACTATTAAACCTATTATACAATAAAGTAACTTCTAATAACCGCTTTTTTATTTAACCACAGAATTCACAGAGAAGCAAAAGAAAATTGTCCGCAGATGACACAGATAGACGCAGATGATTTTTTATTTTATATTTAAAAATTATCTGTGATAATCAGCGTCATTTGCGGACTCTTTTAAAAATAATCAGCGATAATCAGCGTCATCTGCGGACTCTTTTAAAATAATCAGCGATAATCAGCGTCATCTGCGGACTTTTTTAAAATAATCAGCGATAATCAGCGTCATCTGCGGACTTGTTTAAAATAATCAGCGATAATCAGCGTCATTTTCGCAC
>JAISNF010000374.1 GCA_031276415.1 Planctomycetaceae bacterium | reverse complement strand
CAAATAGTACCTGCCGTCTCAAAAACGATGGCAAGTACAAGAAAAATGATGGCTGTTAATTGCATAATTTGTAAATTGTTCTTAATTGAATTTTCGTTTGCCGCCGCCTTATTAGTTATCGAATGGCACAAACTTTGACGCTTTTAAATCAATGAATTTTAAGTACGATATGTATTATATTTATTTATTCTTATTTTGTAAGCGTTCACGGTATTTTTTTATTATTTAATCCGAAGTTCCTGATTAAATTGACCATGTTTTTATAACATGATTGAAAATAATAACTTAACAAAAAACAGACTCCAGAACTTCGGGTTAAATAATCTGTGCTTAAATAAAAAAGCCGGTTATTTAGAAGTTACCAATGGAATTTCTTTTAGAGAAACAAGAATAATCCAAATTTTTTATCAAATAGAGCATTCACAAAAAAATTATTTTTGGTATATTGAAAAACTCGGTTAAATCATATTTATATTAATGATGCGGAATTTAATAGGATTTTTACTTTCCGGTATTTATCACTACTTTAATTTCATCTAAAAAATTTCAGAGTAAATAAACGCAACATTTTTAATCGCAACATTTTTTGCGAATGTTTATGTGACGTTAAATTTTTCTACGAATTGAAAAGGTGATTAAAACAGACAATTACAAATGAATATTCGTTTTATTTTTTTTGATTTGGGCAATGTTTTGCTGCGGTTTAGTATTCAACGGTTAGCGAAACAAGGTGCGGAATTGACCGGTTGCACAGAGGACGAAGTTCTTCACGCTGTTTTCAGTAACGATATGGAACGGAAACTCGAATGCGGCGAAATTTCAGAACAAGAATTTTATGAATCGTTTTGTAACGTGATCGGAAAACAGCCCGAACCATCACAATTAGCAAACGCATTAAATGATATTTTTGAAGTGATTGAAGAAATACAACCGTTTCTTAAAAAACTTACCGCAGCCGATTTTCCTCGCGGTATCCTTTCCAATACAGGACCTGGACATTGGAATCATTGTATCAAAAAATATCCGTTCTTGTTGCAACATTTTCCGAAAAATCATGTGCTTAGTTTTCGTGCAGGAGCAATGAAACCCGATAGGAAAATTTATGAAACGGCATTGAAAACCGCCCTGCAGAATATTCCCGATATTAAACCAAAGGAAATTTTGTTTATTGATGATCTCGAACCCAATGTTGCCGGAGCCAAAGATTTTGGATTCGATTCTTTTCAATTTGTTTCTGAACAACAATTGTTTCAAGAACTTGAATCACGAGCGTTTCAAGAACTTGCAATATAGAAGTCATTGGAGAGTCGGATGATTGACTTAAAATCGGTTGTGTCCTATTTTGATACGGAATATCCCGCGTCATTAGCGGAAGATTGGGACAACGTCGGACTTCTTGTCGGCAATCTTTCTGCAACAGTCAAAACGATTATGACCTGTCTGACTGTTACGCCGGAAGTCTGTGAAGAATCTGTTGCGAAAAATGTTCATCTGATTGTTTCGCATCATCCTTTTCCGTTTCAAGAGATAAAAAAAATTACGTCGCAAACGGTGGAAGGTTCGATGCTTCTCCAATTAATTTCGCACGGAATTGCAGTTTATAGTCCGCACACGGCTCACGATTCGGCAAAAGACGGTGTTAATCAACAATTAGCCGCAATACTGGAACTCATTGATGTTACGCCGCTGAACGCCAATGGTTCAGGGCGTATAGGGAATCGCAAACAAAACGGAACTTTGCTTTCCGACTTGTTACGGATTATCGAATCTCGGCTGGGAACGTGTTCCTACGTCGGAGAACTCAATAAATCAGTCAACCGAATTGCCGTCGGTTGCGGCGCAACAGACGATTTTGTTGACGAAGCCGCAAAACAAAATGCGGATTTGCTCCTTCTTGGTGAAGCACGGTTTCATACCTGTTTACTCGCTCAATCACTTCATTTGGCGTTAATATTAACCGGTCATTTTGCCAGCGAACATTTCGCCGTTAAAACTCTCGCCCAAAAAATCACCGCACAATTTCCAGAAATTCTCTGCTTTCCCAGCACTTCCGAACAAGATGTAATTAAACGTTATCATTAGTCGGCAAGTATCTATTCAGGGAACTTCTAATAACGGTTTTTTTTTATTAACCACAGAGGACACAGAGTTCACAGAGAATAAAAATTTTTAAAAATTATTTTAGATCACAAAGTCAAAAATTAAATAACGTTTTGATTCCAATTAAAAATTTTCTCTGTGGTCTCTGTGTCCTCTGTGGTTTTAAAAAATAAAGTTGAGTTTTTAGAAGTACCTTTCAGTAATATTGGGCAATTGGCACGCTACAATTGCTCAATGTTGCCGGATAATTACGTCTACAAAACATAACAAATCGTGAACGCCCCGTTGTCAACACTTCTTGAGCGTGTTATACTAAGACCGCAATGTTTGTAAACTTTTAAGTTTTTACCATTTTTTACCCCAATTAAATTTTATGAAAATATCCTGTGAACGTGATAAATTTGCTCAGGCGTTTCAACTCGTTGCGTCGGTAGCGGCAGTTCGTGATGTAAAACCAATACTGCAAAATGTTAAAATCAAAGTTGAGAAAAAAGGCGTGCTGTTGCAAGCAACCGATACCGAACTCGGTATCCGGCTTTTCCTGGACAACTGCGAAACAATTGAAAAAGGCGAAGCAATTTTGCCGACAAAACGACTCAAAATGATCCTCACCGAAAGTTCTGAAGAAAGACTTCAAATCGAAAGCGATCAAGACAAAACGGTAGTAAGCGGAACCCGAAGCCATTTCACCTTGACAACTCAACCGCCGGATGAATTTCCTGATGTTGAAAATTTCTCAGAAACCGCCTACCACGAAATTCCCGCAAAATCTTTGCGCGAAATGATCCGCCGAACATTGTTCGCAACCGATACCGATAACGCAAAATACGCATTAGGCGGCGTGTTTTTTGAATTAATCGACGAAAACGCCGCCGTAGTGGCAACAGACGGACGCCGCTTGGCGTATCAGTCCGGACATGTTCAATGCGTTAATAACCATAAAGTCGAAACTTCAATCTTTCCCGCCAAAACGATGCAATTAGTTGAACGGGCTCTCGGCGATGACGAAGAACCGGTTAAAATTGCGGTTTCCGCTAATCGGGCGTTGTTTCAGTACGGGAACACGGTTTTCTTTACACGATTGGTCGAAGGACGGTTCCCACGTTGGCGAAGTATCATTCCTGAAACCGAAGGAAAAACTCAAATCAATGTTTTGTGCGGTGCTTTATTTTCCGCAATTCGCCAAGCCGCTGTGGTAACTTCCGATAAACAACCCGGCGTTAATTTTGTGTTCGAAAACGGAAAATTGGAACTTTTAGGACATGGTTCTGAAATCGGTGATTCTTCTGTTGAGTTGCCCATTTCTTACACTGGAACCAAGAAAGAACTTAAACTCGATCCCAAATTCATGGTTGATGTTTTGAAAGTGCTGGAACCGGAAAAAAATCTTTCCCTTTTTCTTAGTGACGGTGATCCTTTGACCATTCAGACAGATGATAATTATATCTATATTGTCATGCCGTTATCTTAAAACTGGATTTTTTATTTAACCACAGAAGAAACAGAGAGCATAGAGAAATTTTTAGTTGAAATCAAAACATTATTTAATTTTATAATGATTTTTGATCTAAAATAACTTTATAAAATTAAAAATTTTTTTCTCTGTGAACTCTGTGTTCTTTGTGGTTTTAAAAAGTAAATTTGAGTTTTTAGAAGTACCTGTTAGATTCTTGGTTTAATGAATGAGGGAAAAGTTTACGGTTCTTATGCTTTCCGCCTTGCGGATTAGTGTTTTCGGTGTACAATGGGTAAAATTAAATCGCTGTATTTGTTTGGCGATTGCAAAAAAACACGGCTCAAAACAACCAACAGACAATTAAACTATGCCATACGAACGATTTACCGATAGGGCGCGAAAAGTAATGCAACTTGCCAATCAAGAGGCTCAGCGGTTCAATCATGAATATATCGGAACTGAGCATCTTTTGCTCGGTCTTATTAAAGAAGGCAGCGGTGTCGCCGCTAATGTTCTTAAAAATCTTGATATTGATCTTCGGAAAATTCGGCACGAAGTCGAAAAATTGGTTCGTAGCGGTCCTGATCTTGTTACAATGGGGCGATTGCCGCAAACTCCGCGTGCTAAAAAAGTTATCGAATATTCAATGGAGGAAGCACGCAACCTGAATCATAATTACGTTGGAACAGAACATCTTTTGCTCGGTTTGCTTCGGGAACAGGAAGGGGTTGCGGCGCAGGTTCTTATGAATCTTGGTTTGAGGTTGGACGAAGTTCGCCGCGAAGTTTTGAATCTGTTAGGTCATGGAATTGATCCGAGTGATTTTGGACACGGAATTGATCCTATCGGAATGGACGATCACCAGCAACGAAACAGCAAATCTAAAACTCCGGCTCTTGATAGTTTTGGTCGTGATTTGACCGAACTGGCACGGCAGAAAAAACTTGATCCGGTGATTGGGCGTGATAAAGAAATTGAACGAACAATGCAAATTCTTAGTCGCCGGACAAAAAATAATCCGGTGTTGCTTGGCGAAGCCGGTGTTGGTAAAACCGCTATTGCCGAAGGTCTTGCTCAAATGATTGTTGAAGGTCATGTGCCGGATTTATTGCAAAATTACCGGATTGTTGCGCTTGATTTGGCGATGATGGTTGCCGGAACAAAATATCGCGGTCAGTTTGAAGAACGTATCAAAGCGTTGATGCACGAAGTCAGGCGGTTCCGGCGGATTATTCTGTTTGTTGACGAACTCCACACGTTAGTCGGCGCAGGTGGTGCCGAAGGAGCAATTGACGCTTCCAATGTTTTAAAACCGGCGTTGAGTCGGGGCGAAATTCAGTGTATCGGAGCAACAACTTTAGATGAATACCGAAAATATATTGAGAAAGACAGTGCCTTAGACCGCCGTTTTCAAATTGTCATGGTAGAACCACCCAGTCAGGATGAAACAATTGCTATTCTCAAAGGTTTGCGTGATCGTTACGAAAAACATCATCATGTTAAAATTACGGATGAGGCGATTCAATCGGCGGTTGAACTTTCGACCCGATATATTACGGGGCGTTGTTTACCGGACAAAGCGATTGATGTTATTGACGAATCCGGCGCAAGAATTCATCTAAAATCCATGACTTCTCCGGCATCGCTCAAAGAACTGGACGAACAACTTGAAAAATTGAGTAAAGAAAAAGAAGCCGCTGTCGGCAACCAGAATTTTGAAAAAGCGTTGGTTCTTCGTGACGAAATTGACGGTATTGTCCGCAAGAAAAAGGAAGCATTGGAGAAGATGAAGGAAAATGTCGGACTTGTTGACGAGCCGGTGATTGCGGAAGTTGTTTCCAAAATGACGGGTATTCCGTTGACTCGCATGACCGTTGAAGACACCAAACGGCTTATGGAAATGGAAACCGAATTGCATAAACGTGTTATCAGTCAGGACGAAGCGATTAAAGCGATTTCCAAAGCGGTTCGTCGAAGCCGGAGCGGTCTCAAAGACCCCAAACGTCCTACCGGAGCGTTTATTTTTGCGGGACCCACTGGAGTTGGTAAGACATTGCTGGCAAAGGCTTTGGCGGAATTTATGTTCGGTAATGACGATTCGCTGATTCAGATTGACATGAGCGAGTACATGGAAAAACACAATGTTAGCCGTTTGATTGGCGCACCTCCGGGATATGTCGGTTATGAAGAAGGCGGTCAATTGACCGAAAAAATTCGGCGGCGTCCTTATTCGGTGGTCTTATTGGACGAAATTGAAAAGGCGCATTCGGATGTTTTCAATATGATGTTACAAATCATGGAGGAAGGGCGGCTGACGGATAGTTTTGGCAGGAACGTTGATTTTCGCAACACAATTCTTATTATGACCACCAATGCCGGTGCGGAAGCGATTAAAAATGAGTCGGCGTTTGGTTTTCAGAAACCGACAGACGATGCGTCTTATGACAGTATGAAAGAGCGTGTTCATGAGCAGATTGAGCGTGTTTTTCGTCCTGAATTTGTGGGGCGTTGTGATGATATTATTGTATTCCGGCATTTAACGGAAAAGGATTTGGGGGCTGTTGTGGAGTTGGAACTTCAAAAAGTGCGTGACCGGTTGTACGAAAAAGGTCTCAAACTTCTCCTGACCAATGATGCCAAACAACATCTTATTAAAAAAGGCAGCAATCTTGATTTTGGTGCCAGACCGCTTCGCAGGGCAATTGAAGGAAGTATTGAAGACCCGCTTTCTGAAGAATTGCTCAAAGGAGAGTTTAATGGTAAAGAAGTTGTTTCGGTTGATGTGAAAATGGTTGGCGATAAAAAGCAACTCATTTTTCAGGGATTATTACTGGATGATCTTGCGGAAGA
Organism: Planctomycetaceae bacterium; assembly: GCA_031276415.1. Taxonomy (GTDB): domain Bacteria; phylum Planctomycetota; class Planctomycetia; order Pirellulales; family Thermoguttaceae; genus WRKP01. The sequence goes on along the minus strand of JAISNF010000374.1, from coordinate 3,871 downwards.
ATCCAAAGAAAATCTTGCATCACAATATAAAATTCTCAAACTGGCAAAAGATGACCAAAAAATAGTTAAACCCGAATTAGTCGGCAGTGTCAGTTAGCAATGTGTCGGTTAGAATATTGTCGGTGAAAATAGTGTTCGGTGAAAACAGTATCTGTCGGAATTTTCGCAACCGTTACGCCAATTAAAGTAAAACTCGCAAGAAATGTGTTCAAATATCTGTGTTCAAATATGATTTTTGTTTCGTATAAAATTACGATACGAAATCAGAACAAACTCTTGATTTTGATTGATATTTTATTGGCGTCATATCGTAAACAAATTAATCTATTATTTATGAAAATTCCATTGAATCATTATTATTTTCTCACTCAAGGGAACATCTAAAAACCACAAATTTATTTTTATTAACCGCAAAAGACACAGAGAGCATAGAGAAAATACGTCCGCAGATGAGCGCAGATAATTTTTTGAGAAGACAAAATAATAAAACAGACGAATAATTTTTTATTTTATATTTAAAAGTCATCTGCGATTATCTGCGTAATCTGCGGACACTTTTCCCTTCTGTGAACTCTGTGTTTTCTGTGGTTAAATAAAAATTAGTTACCTCAATACAAAAGAAGCAAAAATTTATGCATCGAATTTTTCTCAACTGGAACCGTCCGCTTCTTCAGACGGCGGCGGATTTTTTGATTGAACGGTTTGCGAAAGACGGGCAATTTGATCTTCGTCATGTTTTTCTTGTTCTTCCGGGTAAGCGGGCAATGAATCGTCTTGAGGAATTGCTTGCGGAAAAGGTTGAAAAACTTGTTGACGCCGGAAAATTAGAACCTGCTTGGTATCCGCCGGAATTTTTAACTCCCGGAACATTGCCGGAAAAATTTTATGAATTACGAACATTAATTGCCGATGAATTAACGCAACGATTGGCTTGGATTCATACGATTGATCAATTGGAAGACGAACATCCTGATTTTTTGTTGCAACTTTTACCGCATCCGCCGAAACGGGATCATCTCAATACCCGGCTTGCGTTGGGAAAAATGTTTGCGACTCTTCACCGTGAACTTGCTGCGGATGTTCTTGATTTTGCGGAAGTTGCTGAACTTTGTAACAAAATGAAAATCGAAAGCGAAGTCCGTCGTTGGAATACTTTGGCAAAACTTCAGGAAAAATATCTTAACCTGCTTGATTCACTCAAGATTTGGGATTTGCAAACCGCAAGACTTTTCGCAATTCATCAACAAGCCCCCGACGAATTTCAGCGGATTTATAATAAATTTAACGAAAACGGCACACAAATATTTCTGCTTGGTCTTGTTGACATGAACCGTGCGCAAAAAGAAATTCTGAACAAATTTCATGATTTCGTAACAGCGATTGTTTTTGCGCCGGAAGCATTTCGGGAAAGATTTGATGATTTTGGTTGTTTGATTCCCGATGCGTGGGACAATGAAAAATTTATTTTGAATCCTTCTATTAAAGAGGAACAAATCAGTATTGTCGAGCGTCCCGAACATCAGGCGAATGAAGTGTTACGGAAAATTGCCGGTTTTGATCAAAAGTATGCTTCTAATGAAATCATCATTGGAGTTCCTAATCCTCAAGTGATTCCGTTTATTGAACAGCGGCTTGAGCAGGCGGATATTTCCGTGCGGCTTGTCGAAGGAACTCCGATAAAACAAACGTCTGTCTACCGATTTTTTGAAACAGCCGCCGCTTTTCTGGAATCTCAAACATTTTCCGCATTTGCGGAACTGGTTCGGCATCCTGATGTCGAAACGTTTTTGCAACATAATGATAAATCGAAACAGGATGATTTACTTTCGGAATTGGATTATTATTACACGGAATTTTTGCCGATAATTGTCAACGATACATGGCAAATGAAAATTGATACGGAAAATCCGCAAAACAGTCAATCATTTGATTTGTTACGAAATAGTTGGAACCGGCTCAAGAATTTATTTGATGTTGATTTCTCTTCGCCGTTGAAACAATCACCGTTGGTTTGGACGGAAAAAACCACAAATCTGTTACAACGGCTTTATAACAAAAATAATCAACCGCCAATCAATCAGCCGCCAGCCAATTCGCCGACGGCTCAAGAACTTCGTAAAAAAATCGAAGAAAAAGTTAAAGAAAAAATTAAAGGGGCTATTGAAATATTGGAGGATATTCCAAAACAATTATTTCCCGATGTTTCATTTGCGGAAACGTTGCGGTTGATTTTAAGTTTGATTGAATCCGACAATATTCCGCCGCACGAAAATCATAAGGCGATTGAATTGATTGGTTGGCTTGACATTGCGATGGACGATGCTCCGGCGGTTATTGTAACTGGAATGAATGATGGTTTTGTTCCTTCGTTTTTGACTTCGGATTTATTTTTACCGGACAAGATTCGTCGTGAACTTGGTATTGAGGATAATCGTCGGCGTTTTGCGCGTGATGCTTATGCGTTATCGGTTATTTTGGGGACGCGATGTTCGGGTGAACGCGGTGGTGCGGTTTACTTGATTGGTGGTCGTCGTTCTGCCGAAGGCGATCCGACGCTTCCGAGCCGGCTTTTTTTTGCTGCCGATAACGAAACAATTACGCGGCGTGTACAAAAATACTTTGGTCAGATGGAGCGGGAACCGGAGATGTTTTTTGCCGGAAAAATTAAACCCGGGCAAACGGACAAACCGTCATTCAAAGTTCCTGACGTAGAACCGTTAGAGACTTTGCAATCGATGCGAGTTACGGAATTTGCCGATTATTTACGTTGTCCGTACAGATATTATCTCAAACATCGTCTTCGGCTGAACAATCTTGACGATAATGATGAAGAACTTAACGCTCCGGCGTTTGGAACGCTTATTCATGAAATTCTCCGGCAATTTGGACAAAGCAGTATCAAAAATTCAACTTCGGCGAATGAAATTACGATATTTCTGGAAACAGCGATCAAGAATTATGTTGCGAAAAAATATGGTAAACAATTACGTCCGGTTATTGCGATTCAGGCGGAGCGGGCGTTGAAACGTCTTGAATCTTTTGCTGTTTGGCAGGCGGATTGGGCTAATTCCGGTCATTCGATTATCAAAACGGAATTTGATTTCAAGGATGATTCGATTTTTCTGGATATTGATGGACGAAAAATATTGCTTCGTGGTCGTATTGACCGTATTGATCGTGATGATAAAAACGGTCGGTTAATTGTTTTGGATTACAAAACATCTGATTTGGCGCAGGAGCCGGAAAAAACTCATCGTAAAAAAAGTGTGGGGGGGAATCTTTTGTGGATTGATTTTCAATTACCGCTTTATCATTATATTTTGCGTCAAACGGGTTATGTGGAGGATATTGCGCTTGGATACATTTTGCTTCCGAAAGACGTTACGAAAACAGACATTAAACTTGCGGAATGGACATCTGCTGATATTCAAGAGGCAATAACGCAAGCGAAAGAGATTGCCCGACATATTTTGAACAACGACTTCAAAATGGCAGATTCTCCGCCGCCTTACAGTGAGTCATTTGCTGCGATTTGCCTTGATAATCTTGCCAAATAAAATAAAGAGAACTTCTAAAAACTATTTTTTTATTAACCACAGAAAACACAGAGAGGAAAAGTGTCCGCAGATTACGCAGATGATCGCAGATTATTTTTTTGAGAAAACGAAACAACAAAACAGGCGAAAAAAAAAAAAAGTTTTTTGTTTTGGTGTTGACAGATTTAACAGGGCATGTATAATCACGAATAATTAATTTCTGAATTTTTATTTTAAATTTTGGAGACCAAATTACAATTTAAAAAATAAATTGCCCGAATTGTTGTTCGGGTATTAAAAAATCGAGTACGTCAACAAATAACAAGTCGTCATTT
>JAISNF010000593.1 GCA_031276415.1 Planctomycetaceae bacterium | reverse complement strand
AGAGGAAATTTTAAAAAATTATTTTAGATCAAAAGTCAATGATAATTAAAACTAACATTTTGATTCCAATTAAAAATTTCCTCTGTGTTCTCTGTGTACTCTGTGGTTAATAAAAATATGTTTGTGGTTTTTAGAAGTTCCCACAAGGAATTGTTTGCAGACGACTGTCCGCAAATGACGTTGATAAACGCAGATTATTTTAATCATCATCTGCAATTATCGGCGTCATCTGCGGATTCTTTTTTATTTTGCGGTTAATAAAATTGAGAGTTACCAACGATTAGGTTTGGTAGGAATAGTTGCCTTTTTTTTCAGTTGAATTTGGGCTGGAGCATAGCGTTCTACTTCCAATTCAGCAATGCGTAATTCTAATCGTTCTATAATTGAGTTTATTCGCTGAAGTTGATTTTGCAGGAATTGCGTATCGATTGCTAACTGATTCGCTTTGGGATCAATGTCAGTGGTTTGTTCGTTGCATCTTTTTTTGAGATTTTCGACCAGAATTTCCTGAGAACGTATTGCCATTGATTTTTCCCAGATTGTTTGTTCCAGAACGGCAACAAAAGAATTTCTAATATCTTTGATTTTATTATCTCCGGTACTGGAAAGTTCTTCTTCGATTTTCTTTTCGATTTCTTTGATTTGGTTTTGCCAAGCGATAATTTTCGGTTCATCGTCTCGTACTAAAGTTTTTTTCAACGATGCAACTTGTTCCTGCAATTCAGCCAGTTTGGTTTGTAACATTCGCAACATCGGTTCGTTTTCAATTGCCTTCTGAAGTGTTGTAGCGGAAATGTCTATTTCGTGCGGATTATTAAGTGTTTCTTGAAGTGTTTTTAATTCGAAACGAAGCACTTCGAGTTTTGATTCGTTGAGATAAAATTCACGCAAAATGGATTCATTCTGAATAAAACCGGTAACACCGGATTTATCATTTTGTTTTGCCGACGGTTCCCGTTCCTTATTGGCTTGGATTTCGCTTTGTAACTGTCTTGCGATTGTTTTTTGACGGTTCAATTCAAGATTCAATTGTGTAAGCAATTTAAGATTCCAGTCCTGTAATTGAGTCGTATAATATTCAAAAAAAGCCGAGACAAAACCATTAACAATTTTTTCCGCATCTTCGGGAACAGGGAGTGTGATGGAAACTGTTATAATTTCGGAATGATGTCGTCTGCGTAGTTCCAGTTTTTGGGCGAGCCAGGCGGCTTTATCTTTTTGATTCCGAACTATCGGAATATTGGCAACATCAGGATTTTCCAATGTCTTTTCCAAAATCAACGGACTTTGGATGATTGCGAATTGTGTGTTGACAAACATATCAAAATCTCTGAATTGTTTTTCGTTAAAATGCAAATACGGTTTGTCCTGTAAAATCTGCAAATAAGCAATTGCGGTGTACATTTTGGGTTGCAACATGTAAAACAGAAACACCGCAACAGCCGACAAAATAAACAAAACAATAATAATTCGCAAGCCCCGATATTTTCGGGGTTTGACGTGTTTTGTTTCTTCACATACTGTTTCCACTGTGTTTTCGACAGTATTTTCGGCAGAGTTCTCAACTGAGTTTTCAATATTGGACATGGGATTTTGTGGGGTTAATGGTTTAATAATTCGATGAAATCGATCAAAGTGGCTAAACCGGTTAAATTGTTCAAAAATTGGTTAAGGGTTAGAGATATACTGATTCAAGGAGCATTGTTCTTCTTCGCAGTACATTTTTTGGCGTGCCATAAGGATGTCCCAGTCAATAAGCGAAGCGTCAAATTCGGGACCGTCCACACAGGTAAATTTTGTTTCATTACCGATAGTTACCCGGCAACCGCCGCACATTCCGGTTCCGTCAATCATAACACTGTTCAAACTGGCAATACCTTTCACTCCGAAGGGAGCAATTGTTTTTGCACAAAATTTCATCATGATTGCCGGACCAATCATATAAACACAGCCGATTTCTTTTGTTTTTGTTTCGAGAATTTTCCGAAGCGGTTCGGTCACCAGAGATTTTTGACCTGCGCTGCCGTCGTCGGTTGTGATGATATGTTCATCACTCACTGCCGAAAGTTTTTCCGTCCAGAAAAGCAATTCTTTGGTTCTTGCTCCCTGAATAGAAATAACCCGATTCCCTTTTTCACGCAATGCGCGGGCAATCGGATACACCGGTGCCGTTCCGACTCCGCCGGCAACCGTTATTACTGTTCCAAAATCTGCAAGTTCACTGGCATGACCAAGAGGTCCGATCATTGCCGCGAGTTTTTCGCCGGTTTTTAACTGAACCAATTTTTTTGTTGACGTTCCGATTGCCATGACAACCAGAGTGATTGTTCCTGCATGGCGGTCAAAGTCGGCAATGGTCAACGGAATCCGTTCACTCATTTCTGTATCGGACATAACCATGACAAAATGACCTGGTTGTGCTTTTTGCGCCAAACGCGGATGTTCAATAACCATCTCAAAAATATTTGGCGCAATTTCCTCATTTTTCAAAATCGGTAACATGGAAATTATTAAATTAATAGTAGAAAATTTGAAAAAAAAAAAAAATTAAATTCGTTAATCAAAAGGGAGGCAACATTACCGCCTAAAGTGTTTTCACACACCATTGATCGGCATACTCACCGACTTCACCCTTTCACGTAACAGTCTATGGTCAATTTATTTTCCTTCTCTGTATTCTCTGTGGTTAATAAAATAGACAGTTACTTTGGATTGTTTATCCTTCAATAATTTTGATTTCTTGTTCCGTTAAATTGTACAATTTATAAACCAAACGATCAATTTTTGATTCTAATTTTGTTGTATCGGTGTTAGGATTTTCGATTTTGGCTGAAAGTATTTGATTTACCAGATCGATTATTGGTTGTTGTTTTTTGGGCGTAATGTTTGGGATTGGGAATTGTGCTAATTCGTTAATTTTGAATTGCGGGAAAATACCGCGTTGTAGTTTGCCAAATTTATGAGCAAACCAATAAGAGATAATTTTTGAATTTAAAATACCAAGCAAATATAACGGCGAAACTTTGATGTAAATAATATTCATTGAATTTAAATCATTTAATAAAATTTCTTCTGTATAACAAGCGTTTATACAATACGGCAACGGCGATGGTATTTGCCGAACTAAAATTCGCGGCGTTGAAAAGAGGTCAAAATTTGATCGCGGTTCGGCAAGATGTTTTCCGTATTTTAGATATTCACCGTTCCAACCAAGAGAATAGCGACAAACGTCTTTACCGTCTAAATATTTTATGTAATTTTTATCATTACGTGTTTTTGCATGAAAAACCCTATTATTTTTCATTTCTTTTGTTTGTTTTGGTGATCCTTTCCCTATTTGGTATGCTTTTAATCCGACTTTAACGTCTGCGATACTTGAAATCGGAACGCTGTTATTTTCAATTTTGTCTAGTATATTAAACGTTTCACTTTCTTTGATTACCTCAACGTTAATAATGCAATCTTTTGTTGCGAGTAATTTTTGTTTTTCGAGTTCGCCTATTATATTGTACTGTTTATCCCATTCGGCAAGTTTAATTTTTCCGTCGGTTGATTTTGTGTTTTGAAAAAGAACAACTGCCGAATCAACATCGGCATTAGCGAAAACACGTTTATAAAAAACTACAATTGTGATATTTGATTTTTCTAATATAAAGCGGCGTAATTTTTGATTTGTGTTAAGTGTCAACCAGTTGTTAGGAGTGATGTAAGTCAAGTATCCATTTTTTGTTAATAAATTTGTTCCCTTCTCAAAAAACAAAGGATAAAGATTTATTTGATATTCTGAAAGTTCATAATGTTCATAGTAATATGCTTTACTATCTTCTGAAAAACCTTTACTTTTACTATTTCTTGCAAAAACATACGGCGGATTTCCGATCACAATATCGAAACCGTTATCGATTCCGAACATCCATTGCGGGTCGAAAAACGGCGTTGATTTTGTTTGGTCGTAGGGATTCCATTGTAGTAACAATTTTGCGGTTTCGTGTGATAATGCGCCCGCATCTTCCATTGCTTCACTTAACAGTTTGCGTAAATCATTGTCATATTTTCGTAATCGTTCCTTCTCTGTTACGGTACTTGCCATAAAGTGTTGTTCACGATTTAACTTTAATTGTTTAACTGTTCTTTTAATTTCGGGTAACTCTAATCGTCCTTGTTTTTCTTTTTTCAAACCGATTAACGTATTGGCACAGACAAATTTCGTTTCCAAATTTGGCAACGGTTCAATTCCGTAATTGTCTTTTTTCTTATCGGGAATAATTTCTTGAATGAGTGATAAAAATAAACGTAACGACGATATTTGTACAGCCATTGATTGTATATCAACACAATAAATTACTTTTTGCAAAATCTCTAATTTTTTGTGATAACGTTCTTGTTGCGATAACTTTTTATCGGGATCGATTCGCCGCATAATTTCGTTCATTATACTACAAGGAAACGCCCCGCTACCACAAGCAGGATCAAGTATTTTACATTGCAATAAATCATTATTGTTCTGTAAATACGCATCCAATGATTCATTGACCATGTAGTCAACAATTTCACGTGGCGTGTAAAAACTTACTGTTGTTTTGCGGCGATTTTCCTTTGTGTCCGCATCAATACACGCCAGTAAACTTTCAAACACTTTGCCGATAAATTCAGGATCAATCGTTTGCGAATATTCTAAATCAAATAAATCG
>JAISNF010000591.1 GCA_031276415.1 Planctomycetaceae bacterium | reverse complement strand
AATAAAATTTATGAAATCCGCCGTCAGGTTGCTGACGCCATTGAAACATTTTAATTTTTGTAACCGTTCTGTTTTCTTTAACCGCCGATTATTTTAATTTGTCCGCAGATTACGCAGATGATCGCAGATTAGTTAATAGTGAATAGTTAGTAGTGAATAGTGTTCGCAATGCGGAATTATTGGGGTTGTGGCTATAATTTCGCTTGCGAACTATTCACTACTAACTATTAACTAAAAAACAATCTGCGGACACATTTTTTGAATTATTTTCCGGCTAATTTTTTTAATTCTTTTTCGAAAGTTGCGATATTTGTTTCCATACGCCATTTAATATTTGTACTGATGGAGTCGAATACTTTTTTTTGTGATTCAATGGCGATAATATCTGATAAACGCGGATTGTCGCTTTTCGTTTCAACAATCAGATGCAATTCAATATCGTTTGAATTATTTTTTTTGATAGCAAAAACGAAATCGGGGCTTGTTGTTCCTCCGGTGTATGTCGGCAATTTGATGCTTCGTCTTGGCAATTTTCCGTACACAATAACACGATCCGGCGGATCAACCTTCAATACTTCATGCTCTATTTCCGAATCATAAACAAATTTATCATACAAATATTTTTCAATTTTCTTTTGAATTTCAGGCGGAATATCGGTTGCGGTTTTTTCGCCGACATCACCTTGCGGCAATTCCGTTACAAAACTTCCGTCTTCCGTAAAAAGACTTGTCCTTGCCGTGTAATTCAGTTCTTGATACGTAAAACTTTGAGCAAATATTTCGATAAATTTTCGTTCAAAATTCCTGACGATATTTTCAACCGTGTTTGTATTAAATAATTCCGGCGGTGTTGGTTCTCCTTTTCTTGCGGCGTTATTTCTTGCTACGATTATATTTTTGTGCAAAATTTTTACGGGCAATTGTGTTTGTTTATTTAATTGTTTTAGAAATTCGCCGTAGGGAATAATTCCCAAAGACGATTCGACGGACTTATAACCGTTAGATTCAATTTCGACGTGATTTTTACCGATTCTCAAAGATTCTTCAACAATTTGTACGGCAGGTTGTACAAAAATATTCTCACTTTCCAACAGCGATTGTAAAACATGATTGAGTTCATTTTCGTCCAATTTTTCAAAATGCAACAAATATCGTTTTGTGATTTGATTCCATAATTCGCGTAACTTTTCAAAATTTTCTTTAATCAAACGGATTTTGGGACGTTCCGGCAAACCTTCGCCGATAATTTTTCCTTTATTAATTTTTAATCCGTTGCCTTCCGGTAATTGTTCTAATAATTTTTCAATATCCAAAATTGTATCGTATTCATCAATAATTTCTTCATTTAAAAGTTTCGCTTTAACTTTTGCGTTGTTTGGCGCATAATTCGCATTGACCAGTAATTCCAGAATTTTCTCTGTCATTTTGTTCTCGTCCGACAAATTATTGTCACTATTAATTTCGCCGACTAATTTTTTTGCAAAATCACGTTCGGAAAAATCCACAATATACCTGAGATAAAATTCTTCATTGTTTATTCGGTTACCGTTTTCGTCAAAAGGTAGCCGCAAACCGCGACCAACTTCTTGTAACTTTCGTATTTCCGATCCCGAACTCCGTAATTTACAAATCACAAAAACATTCGGATTGTCCCAACCTTCGCAAAGTGTCCATTTGGAAAAAAAGAAACGACAAGTATTCCATTGATCATTTTTGTTTTTAAATTGTAACGATTGTTCTTTATCACGTAACACTTTGTCCACTTCGTTTTGATATTCCTTGCTTTTATTGTCTTCGGCGAAATAACCGGCAAGGCAAGCACTAACATTGTTTAGCGATGCTTGCAAAAATTTTTTAAATTCTCCTTTTGCATTTTCGATTTCTTTTTGTAACTTATCGGTTAATAATTGTTCAAATTTTCGGCGCAGCCACGCATTTTCACCGCGAAATGATTCGATTCGGTCAATAAAAAAGAGACTATTTGTTTTAATTTTCGGCAGATTTTGTTTTGTATTTTGGCGACAAAAATTTGCTTTCTCTCTTTCAAAATGGGCTTCGAGAGCCTGTTGTATCAATAATTCCTGATAACTGTTCGAATAAATTTCAGGACAGATTGATAAACCCGTGTCCACTGCTAATTCGTTGGACAATTTGAGTTGCGTGGGATAATCTTTATCAAATTCGAGAGTTAAATTGCCGCCAAATTCCGAATCAATAATTGACAATTGATCGTCGACTTTTAATTCCATATTTAATTTATCATTTCCGATACGAATACTTTTACCTTTATTAATAGATGTAACTTTATAAACGGGACTGTTTTTATTTGCTAATGCGGGGTAAACGATGTGAACACCTTTTACCAAACCGTCGTTGAAGGCTCTTACCGAATTGAGATCGTAAACGAGATTTTCGTAATCTTTTTTGGTTTGTTTGAGTTTACCTTTACCTTCTGTTTTCTCTGGAAATGTTGCGCCGAAACGAATAATCATTTGCGGGCTTAAACCTTCAACGATATTTTTCCATGCTTTATTTTCTTTATTGAAACGGTGCGGTTCATCGACAATAACAATCGGACGCGTATTTTTCAATCCTTCGACAGGACAACTAATACTTCCCAAAAGTGTTGAATCATAATCGTTACGTGTCATTGACGACGAGGCAAGCATGGCGTCGTTGAGCAATAAACATTGAATTGTATTTGTTTCATTTTTAGTGGCGTCACAAAATGATCGTAACGGTTCGGGAATTTGTTTCCGTTTTCCTTTTTTCGTTTCAAAATCTCCGGCATTGATAACGCCGAGCGAGATATTTTGATTGTTAAATTCTTGCCGGAAATGTTTATTCCAATCGTCGGAACGGACGGACATTTTCACGCCTTCTTTGATGGCGAGGCTTGGCACGATGATAATGAATTTGAAAAAAGCGAAACGTAATTTTAATTCGTGCATTAAACGCGTATAGACGTAAGTTTTTCCGGTGCCGGTTTCCATTTTCACGTCGATATTTTTTGCGTTATGCCAAATCGGATTAGCGTTAAAATTATTGTCGTGTTCGATTTTATTATCGTCAATTTGAGTAACAATATTTTCAATCGCATCCAATTGATATTGAAGTTTGTCAAGTTTCATTGTTTTAAATTAGGAGTAGGGAGTAGTTAATAGTTAATAGTTAATAGTTAATAGTGAATAGTTGCCGCAAAGCGGAATTACAACCGTCAGGTCAATAATTCCGAATTAAAAAACAACCGCTAAATTTCAGTGAACGGTTACGTTTTTTGTAATGTTTTTTTGTAAAAAAATGTTACAAATCCTTACTCCCTAATCCCTAATCCCTAACCTCTAATCCCTAACCTCTACAAATAATTGTTGGTGTATTATCGAGATTTGTTTTGATATTTGTTTTTAATTCACGCATGGATTCAAAATCAAAAGAATAAATGTAAAGAATAATTGTATTGACGAGCAATTCATTTTTGCCGATTTGATTCAATAATTCTTTCAATGCTTTTGTGTTCCAATTTTGTTCGATTAGATAGAGTGTTGCGGATTCTGCAACATAATGTGCCGTGTAACCGCCAAACTCTTTTTGAACAATATTCGTATCAAACGGATAGCCGTCATCAATAAGCCATGTGGCGAGTAACGTTTCTTGTCCGTTTGTTTCTGTTTTTTTGTGCGAAAACGGCGTAATCATATCACTATCAAATAGTGATTCACTTTTGGGATCAAATTCCTTAATTTTATCCAACACTTGAACATCCGGCGTCATTAAACGATAATGCTTAAAACCGTCGTCAAATTCTTTTGGCAACGTTAATTCTTTTTCTGTTCTAATTTTTTTCGCCGCTCGTTTAATTCGTTCCCGTGCAATTTCATCAATCGTGTTGTAACCTGCTTTTCGTGCCTCACTATTTTCATCTGTAAGTTCATCTATTTGAACCATAATAAATTTACGATTACCACCGTCTTCCGCATTTAATTGCATAACAGCGTGAGCAGTTGTTCCACTGCCAGCAAAGAAATCAAGGATTAAAGATGAATGATTCGTGGATAATTGTAAAAATTTTTTTATCAATTCAATCGGTTTAGGATTATCAAAAACAGAAATGTTGCAAAATATTTTTTTGAGGAGTTGCGTTCCGTTAGTTGTTGTTTCAACATCATCCCACCACGTTTTGCTAACTTTTCCACGTTCCTGTGCCTCCCAAATAAAACGTTTTCGTTGAGGACCACCTTCACCAGTTTTACCGAAAACAATTCTATTATCTTTCAATAATTCTTGAAATTTATTAAAGTCATTTTTCCAACTACAATCAGGATTAGGTTTATATTCTTTACCTGTATTGGGATTTGTAATTGTATATTGTTGATTTGGACGCCATCCACCAACTTGAAAAGGGTCAGCCTTCCATGCACCTCGTGGATCATTATCAGGGTTTTCAAAGCCTTCTCCATTATCTGGAAATCTGAATTCAATTCTGTTTTCAATAAAATAATTTATATTTTTAAAATAAACTAAATTATATGTATGCGACACAGATACTATTGCCGTATTCGTAACAGACTTTGTTGAGTTCCAGAGAATATCTGCCACAAAATTTCCTTCACCGAATACATCGTCCATCAAAAGTTTTAGATTTGCTTGCTCGTTGTCATCAATGGAAACGAAAATTACGCCGTCGTCTGTTAATAATTTTTGTGCGATTTTTAGTCGCGGATACATAAAGGTCAGCCAAGCGGAATGAGAACTTTTTCTTTGTAGAGAATTTAGTCTTGCAATATCGTTGTCATCGTAACCCAATGCGGATTTTAATTCTTCGTCGCTCCATTCAAATTTATCGTTATAGGTAAATTCTTTTCCGGTATTGTATGGCGGATCAATATAAATCATTTTAATTTTTCCGGCGTAGGCGTTTTGTAAATGTCGTAACGCTTCAAGATTATCGCCGGTGATAAAAATATTTTTGCTGTTTTTATTTTCGGAACGGGAATTGTGTTTTGTATCGGGAACAATCATCGTTTCGGAATGGCGACCGGTTTGTAAATGGGCGTAATCTTTACCGACAAAACTAAGTTTATAACCGTCCCGTGATTCTGTTGCGTTATTTTCACGTAACTCTTCATCGAATTTGTCACGATTAAAATTTCCGTCGGCGTCAAAGAATTGCGGAACGGCAATTTTGAGAGTGTTCAGTAAATCGCTGTTTGCCTTAACTGAATTGTTGTAATCAATAATAGATTTCAATCCGCCGCCGCATTTTTTGTTGCATGATTGGGAATGCTGCCGAGTCATGTTCTGCCTT
>JAISNF010000182.1 GCA_031276415.1 Planctomycetaceae bacterium | reverse complement strand
ACAGAGAGGAAATTTAAAAATATTATTTTAGATCAAAAATCAATGATAATATTAGGAAACTTCTAAAAACATTGTTTTAAAAAAATCACATCCTTAAAAATAAGGACTTGGAAATATTTTTCGTCTAAAAAAGTAGTTTTTTAGAAGTTGCCATTAAATAACGTTTCGATTCCAATTAAAAAATCCTCTGTGTTCTCTGTGTCTTCTGTGGTTAATAAAAATAAAATTGTGGTTTTTAGAAGTTCCCCCAATGTAAAAAACAGTCTTTGTTTGGGGGAGTTCTTTTTGGGGCAAATGAGTGTATAATTTCGGAAAATTTATTTCAAAAGTACAATTCCTTTCAGGATTTTTCAATAATTTTCAATAATTTTCAATAATTTTTTCATTGGCAAAAAAATTTTCCATTGGCGAAAAAACACCGATAATTTTTTTATTATGCACGAAACAACAATAGCGGTTATTGACTCGAAAGCGTTGTTGAAAGTTTTTGGTCCCAGCGATGAATATCTTCGAAAAATACGTGAAGTGTTTGCGGTTAAAGTTACGGTTGACGGTCATCGGATTCTGTTACGCGGCGAACCCGACAATCTTCGGCGCGGTTCCGTTCTTCTGGAACAACTTCAACAACTCGCTCTTCGTAACACTTCTCTTGCTCCAGAGGATATTCAGCGGGCAATTTCAGAAGTGTTGCATGATAAAGAAGTTTCAAATATCAGACCGATTGAAGTGTACGGCACAAAACAAATTCGCCCCAAAACATCGGGGCAGGCTCGATATGTTGAATTGCTCCGGTCTAAGGCAATAGTAATTTGTGTCGGTCCGGCAGGAACCGGTAAAACATATCTTGCGGTTGCCAAAGCCATTGAATCACTCAAAACAGAAACTGTTCGCAAAATTGTTCTTGTTCGTCCGGCGGTGGAAGCGGGCGAAAGTCTTGGTTTTTTGCCCGGCGATTTGCAGGCGAAAATCAATCCTTATTTGCGACCGCTTTTCGATGCGCTTAGTGATATGATGGAACGTGATATGTTGAAACGATATATGGAAGAAGACCGAATCGAAGTAATTCCGCTGGCTTACATGCGCGGACGAACACTCAACAACGCCTCCATCATTCTCGACGAAGCCCAAAATACAACTGTTGCCCAAATGAAAATGTTTTTAACCCGCATGGGTGATTCTTCCATGATTACAGTTTGCGGCGACACCACACAAATTGATCTGCCCGAACACAAACAAAGCGGTTTGATCGACGCCCGACAACGGCTTAAACATATTAACGCTATTGGAATAATTCAACTTGACCAAAGTGATATTGTCCGCCATCAATTGGTGCAACAAATTGTCAACGCTTATGAATAATAGTCACGAATAACCTTTGCGAATAAAAATTTTTGCCATGCCATATCGAATACGTAACGGATTAATTGATTATCTGGAAATCATGCAGATTGCCGGAGTTTCTGAACTTGGAGCACCGGTTCTCAGTGATTGTGTTTCTGCGGAAATTGTTCCGGTTAAAACTGACGGGAATCCAACTGAAATTATTGAACAGCAAAACCAAACAAATGAAATTCCAAATAAAAATATCGAAAATATTGAAAATATCGAAATTAATAAGAATACCGAAAATAATATAAATACTGAAAATATCGAAAATACTAAAAATATTGAACAAATTCCTGCAGAAAAAACAGGAGAGATTGCACAAGATTCGTTAATTGCCATGAGTAAAAGTAAGATTGATTTGCTTCAGGAACTGTCGCAAAAAGTTGCACAATGTGCACGTTGCAGTGAATTGGTGTTGAATCGCACGCAAACGGTGTTTGGTGCCGGCAATCCAGATACGCAACTTGTTTTTTTGGGCGAAGCACCGGGAGTCGATGAAGATAAACGAGGACAGCCATTTGTTGGGCGTGCCGGAGTATTATTGTCGGATATTATTACCAAAGGCATGAAAATCCGGCGTGAAGATGTTTATATTTGTAACGTTTTGCGTTGCCGACCGCCCGGCAACAGAACTCCGCTTCCAGAAGAAGCCGAACATTGCAAACCGTTTCTTGAGCAAACACTTGAGATTATTAAGCCGAAATTTATTTGTTGTCTTGGGGCGGTTGCGGCTCAAAATTTGTTACAAACGACAATGCCGGTTGGTTCAATGCGCGGGAATGTCTATTATTACAAAGACATCAAAGTTATTTGTACCTATCATCCTGCCTATTTACTCCGAAATCCCGCCATAAAAAAACAAACTTGGGAAGACATCCAACTCCTAATGCACGAAATGGGATTAACTGTTAATAAATAACCGTTTTTTTATTTAACCGCCGAGAACACAAAATTCACAGAAAAAAAAATTAGTCCGCAGATTATCGCAGATGAATTTTAAAATATAAAATAAAAATAAAGGTAAAGTTAAAAAATTTTGTAATCATTTACGGTAATAGGTTGAAATTTTGTAATTATTTACGAGTATAGATGGAATTGGTTTGAATCGTAGAAACACAATGCATTGTGTCTTTACTAAAATTTTCATTATGATAACTTGTTAAATGAATCTCCGTAAACGGGTACAAAAATTTTGTATATTTTGTTGTTTCGTATTATCAAAAAATCATCTGCGGTCATCAGCGCAATCTGCGGACTATTTTCTTTTCTCTGCGGTTAATAAAAATAAATTTGAGGTTTTTAGAATTTCTCTTCTGCCATTAGTAACCTCGCAACCTTCAGAAAAAAGCGGCTTGCGTAATTGGCGTGAAAGTTTTTTTTAAAAAAATCTCAAAAATATCGGACGGGGGGATTGTCGAATCAATTCTCTTGTGTATATTATCACCTTCTTTCACACTGCAACGTCAGAAAAGTCAAAGAGAATAATGTGAATCGTTTGTCCGCAATTGTTTGAGAAAACTCAAAATTGCACTTCTGATTCAACTACAAAAAATTTTTTTTTGAAAAGTGTATCGTTCTCCCCATTGACTAAAAACAGTGTGATGGTAAATTTATTGACTTCCTTGACCATTCGGATTGAAAGTTCGTTAAGAATTGTCCGATAACAGGGAATCAGTTTAATGTTGTTTGGCAATTGGAATCAGGATAAAACCAGCGGAGAATGACCGTGACGGGAATTGGACAAGAAATAATTCGTATTCGGATGGAAGCGTTTGACCACGCAATACTCGATCAAAGTGCTACCGATATTGTTGATACAGCAAAAAGAACCGGCTCCGTTGTTCGTGGTCCTATTCCACTTCCAACCCGGATCGAACGTTACACCGTTTTGTCCAGTCCACACGTCGATAAAAAAGCACGTCAACAGTTCGAAATCCGAACCCATAAACGTGTTATCGACATCGTTCAGGCAACCGCCAAAACAATCGATGCCCTGAATAAATTAATTCTGCCGGCAGGTGTAGATATTAAAATTAAAGCAACCGGCGGAAAAAAATAATTATACAAATTATCGTTGGAATATTATTCGGAATCACTTCAATTTCAAAATATTAAATATCGCGAAAAGTCAATATTATCAATATTATTTGGAATAACTGTAATTTGAATAACAACCCGAAAAATTGCTATGGAAATCGGATTATTGGGACAAAAAGTCGGATGTACACAATTGTACACAGAAACCGGTGAAGTTATTCCGGTTACGGTGATTCAAGCCGGACCGTGTAATGTGTTGCAACTTCGCACGTATCAACGCGATGGTTATGAAGCCGTACAAATCGGTTTCAAAGATAAAAAACGTAGTCGGGCTTCCAGAAGTGAACGCGGTCATGTTGCCGCCATCGAAAGTAAACGCCGAAAACAACGAATTGCAGCAGGACGTGAACCCGAACCAAAAGCAAATTGCGAACCCAAAAAATTTATCCGCGAATTTCGCATTCCGATAGAAGGTTTTACTATTGGTCAGGAAATAACGGTTGATGTGTTTGAGCAAGTTCACGCCGTTGATGTTACAGCGATTAGTAAAGGTTGCGGTTATACCGGAGTGATGAAACGCCATAATTTTTCCGGTCAACGGGCTTCGCACGGTGTCAAAAAATGTCATCGTCATCTCGGTAGTTCCGGTTGTAGTGCGTTTCCCAGCCGAACCCAAAAAGGAAAACGAATGCCCGGACAATACGGTGCCGATCAAGTAACCGTCCGAAACCAAAAAGTGGTGCTGATTGATAAAGAAAATAATTTGTTGGTTGTTCGCGGTGCTGTACCAGGTCCCAAAGGAGGTTATGTTCGGATTAGTCCAACGAATATTCTCCCCACACCCAAAAATAACAATTGGAAATTAACCTTAAAAACAGCCCAATAAACTTGCGGCTCCATTTTCAAAATAACGAAACAAAATACACAGAACACTAAGAATTGTTGAACTAATATTATATTACTATGTCTAACGTCGAATTACCAATTTTTGATAAATCGGGAAAGGAAATCGATAAATTAACTGTCGATCCTGATACGATTTCCGCACGCATTAGTCCACAACTCTTGCATGATGCTGTTGTTATGTATCAATCCAATCTGCGTCAAGGTTCCGCAAAATCGAAAACTCGTGCCGAAGTTGCCGGACATAAAAAGAAAATGTATCGCCAAAAAGGAACCGGTAACGCCCGTGCCGGTCATCGGCGAAGCGGTGTTCGGCGCGGCGGCGGTCATATTTTTGCGAAACAACCACGCGATTGGTCATATCGATTACCTCGTAAGGCTCTTCAAGTTGCAACCAGAATGGCAGTCGCTTCAAAAATAAACGATTCTCAGGTTACACTGATTGACGCTCTTTCGATTGATATTCCAAAAACAAAAGAAATGGCATCTGTCCTTAATGTACTCAAAATTAAAGAAACAGTTCTTGTCGCCATCGAATCTTATAACGTTAATCTGTACAAAAGTTTCCGAAATATTGATGGTGTACGAATTCTCCCCGTTTCGGAACTCAATGCCTACGAAGTTCTTAAACCCAAGCGGGTTTTGTTCACCAAAGCGGCATTTGAAGCATTTATCGCTAAAATTCCTGCTAATTCACCAAATCAATTAATCGAAAATACTAAAACCACTTAAAACGATAACGAATTAAAATTACAAAAAATTAAAAACCAACTTTATAATACTGAATATTAAAATAAACGGAGGCAAATTATGCCTAAAAATAATTCCCTTAAAACAAGTTTAAAACTCGAACCCTATCAGATTATTCTGCGTCCTCTTGTAACAGAAAAAGGATACCATCGCGCCGAACATCAAAATACTTATTACTTTGAAGTACACCCTTTTGCAGATAAAAATCAAATAAAAAACGCTGTTGAATATTTATTTGAAGTCAAAGTAATTGATGTCAGAACACAAAACCGTAGAGGAAAACCAATAAAAACACGTTATCATCGGGTTGTCAAAAGACGGAATTGGAAAAAAGCAGTCGTTAAACTTCATCCCGAAAGCAAAATTAATTATTTTTAATCAATAGAATTTTTAATAAATTGTCGGTGAATCCAATTATTTTGGGTTTCACAAAATTGAAAGAGTCGTCAACATGGGCGTTAAAAAATACAAAGCAAATACTGCCGGTCGCCGGAATATGAGCGTTAGTGATTTCAAAGAACTAACGAAAGGTTCCAAAGCGGAAAAAAGTCTTTTGAGACCCAAACGCCGGACAAATGGACGTAATAATCAAGGTATTATCACCGTTCGTCATCGCGGAGGCGGTCACAAAAAGCAATTTCGTTTAATTGATTTCCGACGCAACAAAGATGGTGTTGCCGCAGTTGTTAATTCCATTCAATATGATCCGAACCGCACGGCGCGTATTGCGTTATTGTATTATGTTGATGGAGAAAAACGTTACATTTTGGCTCCTGAAGGACTTAAAGAAGGTGATCAAGTGATGAGTGGTTCCGGTGCGCCGCCGGTTGTTGGCAATTGCCTGCCGCTTACGGAAGTTCCGTTAGGTGCGGAAATTCATAATATCGAATTGCAACCCAAAAAAGGAGCGGCTTTATGTCGTTCCGCCGGTGTCAAAGCGACACTTGTTGCACGTGATACGGAAAGCGGTTGGGCGCAAATCAATATGCCAAGCGGTGAAATCAGACGTGTTCCGGTTAATTGCCGTGCAGTAATTGGTGTGGTTGGTAATATTGATCACATGAATATCGTTATCGGTAAGGCTGGACGAAGCCGTTGGATGGGACGCCGACCGCATGTTCGGGGAACCGCAATGAATCCGATTGATCACCCGCATGGCGGCGGTGAAGGTCGAACCAAAGGCGGACGACATCCCGTTACACCAACAGGAAAACCAACCAAAGGTACTTCCACCAGAAAGAAACGGAAACCGTCCAATAAGGCAATCCTCCGACGAAGAAAAAGCCGCCGTTACGGTGTTTTGAAATTATCGTGATTTGTACAAAATTAATTTTTTTGTCACCCTCCCCCTGACATCGTTGTAATTTCCTGTAGAATTTCGAGACTGGAAAAATGAGCAGATCAATTAAAAAAGGACCTTTTGTTAATCCTAAGTTGTACGCAAAAGTTGAGAAACTAGACGCAACCGGAAAAAAAGAACCTATTAAAACTTGGGCGCGTGCTTGCACTATTGTTCCCGAATTTGTAGGTCATACGTTTCTGGTTCATAACGGTAAAGTTTTCAACAAAGTTTTTGTAACAGAAGAAATGGTCGGACATAAACTCGGAGAATTTTCAATGACCAGAATTTTTCGGGGACACGGCGGAAAAGGCGGAAAGAAATAAGCGTAATGCTTTGAATCAATATATCGCCCCTGTCCTACTAATTAAATATCGAAAAATCCGAAACAGAAATTAAGGTGAAAACCATGCCGAAAGATAAAAAATATTGCGCAAAACTCCGTTACACAGCGATGAGTGCACGAAAAATCAGACCGTATGCCGATCTTGTTCGTGGTAAATTTGCTGATGTCGCCCTTGAAATTTTGGCTTGTTATCCAAGTCGCGGAGCCAGATTGATTGAGAATGTTATTAAAAGTGCGGTTGCCAATGCCGAACAACAACGTGCAGCCAACATTTCCGATCTTGAAGTTATTGAGATTCGTATTGACGGCGGTCCTATGGCGAGGCGTTTTCGTCCGAAATCGCGAGGTGCTTCGAGCATTTATTTGAAACGATCATCGCATATTACCGTAGTTGTCGGTTAATTTCATTTTCTGAATCGATTATCCGAATCGGTTTAACGAAATAAACAAATTATTACATTAACATAACATATTTTACTTTATTAAATAGAACACGTTTAAGTCAGAATCGTTTGAAACTGAAACTCTGTAGAATTAGAGAATTACAATGGGTCAGAAAGTGAATCCGGTTGCTTTTCGCACTGGAATTATGGAAGATTGGAAGAGTCGTTGGTACGCATCCAAAAAAGAATTTGCCGAACTTCTCGTTGAAGACAAGAAGATTCGTGATTTTATTAAGAAGCGTAAAGACCCGGGCGATTCCAGACAGGAAAAACCAATGTACCCTGCGATTTCGAAAATCGAAATCGAACGGACACGCGATGAAGTCCGAGTGATACTTCATTCGGCAAAACCCGGTATTATGATCGGACGACGTGGTGAAAAAGTTGAAGAACTTCAAAATGATCTCCAGAAAATTACCGGAAGACGAATTAACCTGATTATTGAAGAAATTGTCCGTCCAGATATTGTTGCGCAGTTAGTTGCGGAAGACATCGGTGAACAACTCGTAAAACGTGTTGGTTTTCGCCGGACAATGAAACGGGCAATGGAACTGGCAATGGAAGGCGGAGCCAAAGGGATTAAAATTCAACTTTCAGGTCGATTAGGCGGAGCCGAAATGGCACGTTGCGAAAAACAAATCGCCGGTTCCATTCCGCTTTCAACACTTCGGGCAAAAATTGATTATGGTTTTCACGAAGCCAAAATCGCACAAGGACATATTGGTATTCAAGTTTGGATCAATCAAGGTGAATATAGCGAGGTAGATAACAATGGCGCGAATGCCCAAACGAGTCAAACATCGAAAAATCCAAAGAGGTCGTATAAAAGGTGAAGCGACACGCGGAAACGATGTTGTTTTCGGAGATTACGGATTACAAACCACTCAAGGCGGCTGGATCAGTGCTGCAACTATTGAAGCGGGACGTATTGCCGCTCAGCAATATTTGCGGACGGAAGGGCGTTTGTATATCCGAATGTTCCCCCACAAATCAATCACATCCATTCCACTCGAAACCCGAATGGGAAAAGGAAAAGGTGAACCGGAATATTGGGCGGCAGTCGTCAAACCCGGAACAATTATGTACGAAATCTCCGGCGTGCCGGAGGAAACGGCAAAGATGTGTTTTAATCGTTTAGCCCATAAAATGCCGGTTAAATGTAGATTCGTAAAACGAAAGGCAATGTAATGAAAGAAACTAAGATAGCCGAATTGCGGGATATGAGTTCCGACCAACTCGAAGTAATTCTCAAAGAAGCGAAAGAGACGTTGTTTCGCCTTCGTCTCCAGGCACGTATGGAACGACTCGATTCCCCTAGTGAACTCAAAAAAAATAAACGATTGATTGCAAAAATCCTGACACTCAAATCGTTACACTCCAAATCACAAAAACATAAATCAACAAAATAAACACACTAAATAAGGTTGTTCGAAAATGCCCAAACGAGTTGTAATCGGTGTCGTAACAAGCGATAAAATGAAAAAAACCCGACGAGTTGAAATTTCACGTCTGGTTAAATATCCAAAGTATGGAAAATATGTAAAACGCCGCACGGTGTGTTACGTTCATGACGAGGAAAATGTATCCTCTGTTGGTGATACGGTCGAAATCGTAGAAAGTCGCCCGATGTCACGATTAAAACGTTGGAAACTTGTTAATGTTGTTACAAAAGGAAACCTGATTGATGTCGCCGCACTTCGCGCCGCCGCAAAAGAAGCAGAAGCACAATAAATTGTACAACAACACAACAACAGTGTTAAATAATAAAATTACAAAAATTACAAAGAAAAAAGAATTAGTGCAGCAATAATATTTCTTTTAATATTTCACTAAAAAACTTATATCAAAACGAATTTTTAAGGTGGTTGGTTATGATCCAAATGCAAACCAGATTAGATGTTGCCGATAACACCGGAGCAAAAGAATTGATGTGTTTTAAGGTTTTAGGAGGAACGCATCGTCGTTTCGCCGGACTTGGAGATATTATTGTTTGTTCTGTTAAGTCGGTGATTCCGGGAAGCAATATTAAAAAAGGTGCCGTTGTTAAAGCAGTTATTGTTCGTACAAAAAAGGCTTATCGGCGCGAAGATGGAAGTTATATTAAGTTTGATTCCAATGCGGCAGTTTTGATTGATAATAACAAAAATCCGATTGGAACCCGTGTTTTTGGTGCGGTTGCCCGTGAACTCCGCGAAAAAGACCGAAAGAAAAAAGGCAAAGGAAAAGCACACGGCGAAGAAGGTTTTGTCAAAATTATTAGCCTCGCCAGCGAAGTCGTCTAAAAGATTTATTATTTTCCGTTAGTACCATGCGAATAAATAAAAATGATCAGGTTCTCGTCCTTATCGGAAGAAACAATGGTAAAAAATCCAGAGTTATTTCGATTGATAAAGAGAATGAAAAAGTAACCGTAGAAGGCGTGAATATTGTTCACAAATTCGTGCGCCGAAGCCGTCGCAATCCGCAAGGCGGACGGCTTTCTATGGAAATGCCGGTTTCCGTTTCGAATGTACAGTTAATCTGTCCGTTCTGTTCTCAACCGACCCGAGTTGGTTTTCGGTTTGATGCAGACGGCACAAAATATCGGGTCTGCAAAAAATGTAAAGCAGACATTAATATTATTTCACGGTCAAAGAAGAAAATTACAAAAAGTCCTAAATAGTTATTGTTGTGAATTATTATTACGGAGATTATTCATCAAATATTTGACCTGCCTAATAAAACTTTTGGAGTTGCGTACAACGCCGCAACCGGAGAACCAGATTTATGGCAACGCCCCGCTTACAAGAAAAATATCAGAAAGAAATTATTCCGGCATTGAAGAAAAGTCTTAAACGCGATAATGTTATGTCGTTACCAAGACTTCAGAAAATTGTTGTGAATATGGGTGTCGGCAGTAACCTCAATGAAAAGAAATATATGGAGGAAGCCGCCGATGTACTAACACAAGTTACAGGACAAAAACCGGTTATCACCAAAGCGCGAAAATCAATTGCGAATTTCAAACTTCGCGAAGGAATGAATGTTGGTTGCATGGTAACGCTTCGCGGTGCCAGAATGTACGAATTTATGGATCGTCTCATTTCTATTGTGTTGCCGCGTGTTCGTGACTTTCAGGGATTGAACCCGAAAAGTTTTGATGGTCACGGTAATTATAATCTTGGTTTGACGGAATTCCTTGTTTTTCCCGAACTGAATCCTGATAAGTACACAAAAAGTCAAGGTATGAATATTACATTTGTTAGTCGGGGCAATAGTGATGATGAATCACGTGAAATGCTTCGTGCTTTTGGAATGCCGCTTCGTGCCGATGCTTTGCCAAAACGTAAAAAATAATTGGAAAATAAGTTTAAAGAACAATAAAATGAAACGGCAAAATAATGTAGCAATTATGTCCAATGCGGTTAGTTTGATTTTGACCATTAACATTCTTGTGTTTGTTCTTGGTTGTGATTTGGCAAAACCGTTAAATAAAAAAACTAACAGCGAAACAACGACATCCACAGTAACAGAGGACACACAACCTGTCAAAGATGAAAATAATGTACAACCTGCTAACGAAATAGATAATGTGCAGCCCGCCAAAGAAGTTGTTCAAAATAAAACGGATGATACATCAATAAAACTTGACCAAACGTTTGAAGACAAGGAATATGGTTTTCGATTCAATTATCCTGGTACTTGTCCGTTGGAAGTTGGAGAAGGAATCATAGGAATGGGAAAGTTGACGTTATATTTTTCAAAACAAAAAGTCGATCAGGAGATGATTGCGTTGAGAGTAATATGGATGACAAACGAACAGTTACTTTCAAAAACCAAAACGCAGATAACAAAGGATATTAAAGGAGCCGGTGGTTCATTGAAGTTATTTGAAAAAATCAAAATTGATAATCAAGATTGTTTACATATTAGAGTTTCATTTGGCGGAGTGTTTGGTATTGATTCCAGAGTAAGTGAGCAATATTTTTTGGCACTTAAACAAGGAGATTTGACAATCAACTTTTCCGCTCCGGCAAACAAATTTGAAACTTATCGACCACAATTCACGGCGATTTTAAACTCCTTCAAAATAGATAAATAAGTAAACTAAATAATTACTAAAACAATATCACAAAACATTAAAAATCAGATTTTTTATTACGTACAATATTTCTTTCATTCCCGATGTTCCTAATTTTTTAATATTTTAATTCCTTAAAAATTATGGCAAGTATAGCAAAAATTAATAAAGCCAAAGGCACACCCAAGTTTTCCAGCCGCAGGGAAAATCGTTGTCAACTTTGTGGTCGTCCGCGAGCGGTTTATCGTAAATTCGGTATTTGTCGAATTTGTTTCCGTAATCTCGCCAATCAAGGCTTGATTCCCGGCGTTAAAAAATCAAGTTGGTAATAAAATAGGGAGAAAAAAATCATGATGACCGATCCAATCGCTGATATGTTGACGCGTATTCGTAACGCCGTTCGAATTGAAAAAGCCGCTGTGGATATTCCGTTTTCTGTTGAGAAAAAAGGAATTGCCGATGTTTTGAAACGCGAAGGTTATATTTGGGACTGGGAAGAAATCGAAGCAAAACCGGTTTCCTTGCTACGTGTTCATCTCAAATACGGCGCAAACGGCGAAAAAATTGTTAATGCCATCAAACGAATTAGTAAACCCGGTTGCCGTGTTTATGTTTCAACTTTCGATTTGAAACCGGTTTTGAACGGATTGGGTATCCGAGTCCTCAATACGAATCGCGGTATTTTGAGTGATCGAGAGGCTAAATTAAAAAATGTCGGCGGTGAAGTTATTTGCACAATCTGGTAATTACTTTCATCATGAATCATTGAAAAATTACCGGTTAAATGAGGACAAAGAAAAAGTTTCAAAAGATGAAAACTAATTATTTATAACGAATTTCATATTTTTGAATTATTAAATAACCAAATAGTACGAAAAAAATAAAATATCAATATTTATCAAAATTTTCGTTTTACTTAATTTTGCGGTTAAAAAATCAACATGTCAAGAATTGGAAAAAAACCGGTAGTTGTTCCGAAAAATGTTAAGGTGTCGATTGACGGCTCTAACGTTATCGTTGAGGGACCGCTTGGAAAACTCGAACAATGGTTTAGTCCGAATGTCAAAGTCGGATTAGATGCCGCTTCTGGGGCTATTATTGTAGAAAAAACCAACGATTCCCGCGAAGCGGCTGCGATGCACGGACTTTATCGTGCTTTGTTTCAGAATATGGTGAATGGAGTTACAACCGGTTACGAAAAGAAACTGGAGATTTTTGGGACAGGATACCTTTTTGCTGTTCAGGAAAAAGTTTTGCAGGTTCGGGCTGGTTATGCTCATGAAGTTCAAAAACCAATTCCCAATGGTTTGACGGTAACATGTCCCGATCAAACCCATGTTAGTATTAAAGGAATTGATAAACAAATGGTTGGTCAGTTTGCTGCCGAAATCCGGTCAATCCGAAAAGCCGAACCTTATCTCGGTAAGGGAATCAAATACGACGGTGAAGTGATTCGACGTAAAGAAAGCAAAGCAGCAGCGAAAAAGTAAATTGATAAATTGTTGAATGTATGTCGGCTACATCGTTTTTGTAACATAGTCGGAAACAAGTTTTGTGTTTTATTTAGCAAAAAATTGAATCAGGTGTTTTTGTGAAAAAGTATCAACAAATTAACAGACAACGGCGTAATCGGGCGTTCCGTGTTTCCAATGCGGTTAAGCGGTTTTCGAATCGTCCCCGACTTTGTGTGTTCCGTAGCAATACGAATATTTACGCACAGATTATTGACGACGAAGCCGGAAAAACGCTTGTTTCCGCCGGAACACGAGATAAAACCCTGAAAACAGAAATCAGCAACGGCAGTAATTGTACCGCCGCCGAAAAAATCGGCGAAGTAATTGCTAAAAAGGCTCTTGATGCCGGAATTACTAAGGTTGCGTTTGATCGGCATGGTTTCAAATATCATGGTCGTGTCAAAGTATTGGCGGATTCGGCTCGTAAAGCCGGTTTAGATATTGGTGCCGCCGGTGAAGAAAAAGTAAAGGACGACTCCGGTTCCGCTCCGAAAAAACAAAAAACATCTAAATCCAAAGATGAAAAATTCGCTGCTAAAGTATCCGCCGGTAAAGCAGCAAGTAACAAAAAACAAAATAAATAACGAACAATTTTTTAGTACGAAAACATGAGTTCTATAAATGATTTGACCCAAGTCGGTCTTATTGATAAAGTGGTTAAAATTAAGCGTTGTGCCGCAGTCGTTAAAGGCGGTCGGCGTTTTAGTTTTGCTGCAATGGTTGTTGTTGGCGATGGTAATGGTCGGATTGCGTGGGGCTACGGTAAAGCCAACGAAGTTCCTCCGGCTGTTGACAAAGCAGTTAAAGACGGTTCGCAAAAACTCAAGCAGGTTCAACTTAACGGAACGACAATTCCGCATGAAATTACCGGACATTTTGGTTCGGCGCGGGTAGTTTTGGTTCCTGCGAGTCCAGGTACGGGAGTTATTGCCGGAGCAGCGGTTCGGGCAGTTTGTGAGGCTTGCGGTATTCACGATATTCTGACGAAGAGTTTCGGTACATCGAACCCGACCAATGTTGTTAAGGCGACTATTGATGCTTTGTTGCATTTACGAACCCAAACCGAAATTGAACGACTACGAGGAGTTTCTTTATGAATATAAATGATGTTAATTTACAGGCGTCAGCCTCCCGAAAACGCAGACGAGTCGGACGTGGTATTGGCTCTGGACGTGGAAAAACCAGCCAGCGTGGTCATAAAGGTCAAGGGTCTCGTTCCGGTTCGTCCATGAATCCCGTCTTCGAAGGCGGTCAAATGCCCCTTGTTCGGCGTATTCCCAAACGAGGTTTCAATAATAAAGGTTTTGCGGATATCGTAATCGGGGTCAATGTTGAAGACCTCGAATATTTCTTTGAAAAAGGAGAAATAGTAACGCCGCAATTACTTAAAGAAAAAGGCGTTGTCAAAAAAGTTTTTGACCGGATTAAAATTCTCGGCAATGGCGAACTGACAAAACAACTTGATGTTTCGGCTCATTCTTTTTCCGCAACAGCACAAAAGAAAATCGAAGCCGCCGGAGGAAAAGTTGTCGTATTGCCCGCCAAAAAACCGGTTGTCAAAAACAAAATGGGTTCACGTAAAAAAGCCCTGTTGTCAAAATCCTAATCCGAAAATATTAAATATCCTACAAACCTAACATATAAATAAAATTAAGAGTGAAACTTTCAACAGTTCCTCTTTATTTTCATCAGCATTTTTGATGTTTATGTTTTTGTTTTAATAAGTTCCATGTTCCAAAAAATTCGAGTTATATTTTCGATTCCTGAACTTCGCCAGAAGATTTTTTTAACGCTTTGTCTTTTGGCGGTTTATCGTATTGGATGGTGGATTCCGCTTCCGATTGCCGATATAGCGAAGATGCGTGACTTTTGGGCTGGTCAGCAAGGACTTGGTTCTTTGATGGCTCAAATCTCGGTTTTTACAGGAACCTCATTTGAACAATTAACAATTTTCGGTCTCGGTATTATGCCGTATATTTCGGCATCAATTATCTTTCAACTTTTAGCGACTGTTTGGGAACCTCTCGAAAAGTTGCAAAAAGAAGGCGAAAGCGGACGGAAAAAAATCAACGAATATACTCGTTACGCAACGGTGATTATTTGTTTGTTTCAAAGTTTCTTTTACGTTCTTACTGTCGGACGGATGGGACTTTACAACGACGCCATTCTCAATTCCGATGGTTCATTACCGCTTGGTTGGCTCGTAACTGCGGTTGTGGTGATGACGGCAGGTTCCACATTTTTGATGTGGCTCGGCGAACAGATTGATGAATATGGTATCGGTAACGGAATCAGCCTTTTGATTATGGCAGGTATTCTCGCTAACCTTCCCGCCGCACTTCAAAAACTTGGCGGACAACTTTATAAACCGGAAACCGGTTTTAGATTAGGTTCTGATAATTCACAATTCGGAGTTGAAATTTTGCTTGTTTTGGCGATGTTGTTTATTGCGGTGGTCGTGGGAGTAATTTATATCACAAAAGGTCAACGCCGTATCCCAACACAAAGCGCAAAACATATTCGCGGTCGTAAGGCATTCGGCGGAAACCGTCAATATCTTCCGCTCAAAGTAAATCAGGCTGGTGTTATGCCGATTATTTTTGCGAGCAGTTTATTGCTTTTCCCGCAAGCGTTTTTCGCAATTATGAGTGGTCAAAATTCAACCGGTTGGTTTGGAGCATTTATCCGAACATTGCACGATATTTTCCAACGCCAAACGTTTTCCTATATTATCCTGTTTGTTGTCGGAATTTACTTTTTCTGTTATTTTTGGACTGCTGTAACTTTCAATACCAAAGATATGGCAGAAAATCTGAAAAATTACGGCTCCTTTATTCCCGGTTATCGACCGGGGACGACAACAGCAAACTATCTTGAAAAAGTGATGCTTCGAATTACTTACGTTGGAGCCTCGTTCCTTGCGATCATTGCCATTTTGCCGCAAATTATTTCAACTGTTATTGTTGGAACGGAAAACTACATGTTAGCGGGATTTTTCGGCGGAACAAGTCTTTTAATTGTTGTAAGCGTCATTATTGATCTTGTTGACAAAATCGACAGTCATCTTGTTATGCGGAATTACAAGGGATTACTCGAAAAAACGAAATAACCAAACACAAATAAATTTTAACAATCAACTCAACTTCCATGCGAATTATTTTTATCGGTCCTCCCGGAGCAGGCAAAGGAACCCAAGCGGAAAAAATTATTGCCAAATATAAACCGGCGCATCTTTCAACCGGTGATATGTTGCGGGCAGCGCGGGACGCCAAAACAAAAATCGGTCTTGAAGCGGAAAAATATATGTCCGGCGGTCAACTTGTTCCTGATGACGTCATTATTGGCATCATTTCTGAACGGTTGCAAGAATCGGATTGCCGGAACGGTTATTTGCTGGACGGTTTCCCGCGAACAATTGCTCAAGCCGAAGCCCTTGATAAAATGCTCACAGAAAAAGGAACGCCTCTTGATGTGGTTCTTGAACTTCGTGTTCCTGATGAAGAACTATTCCGGCGTTTAGCGGGACGCGGTCGTGCCGATGATAAACCGGAAGTAATTCGTGAACGTCTGGTTGCTTATAATAAACAAACAAGTCCATTACTCGACTATTACAATAAACAAAGTTTGCTCAAAACAATTGACGGTCTCGGAAATGTAGATGAAATTTTCGTAAGAATCGAAAAAATACTCGATCAATATACTTGAATTTCTGGGAATTTTTATGACAAAATCAACACGAAGACAATTTATTCAATCAGCAACTGGAATAACCGGGTTGATGTTTGCGTCTCCACTTATTCTCGCGGAAACGGTAAAAGGGGCGAATGATCGAATCGGAATTGGAATTATCGGTGCGGGCGGAATGGGAAGCGGCGATGCCAAAAATGCGGCACGATTTGGTGAAATTGTTGCAGTTGCCGATGCCGACACCAAACACGGTGAACGTCTGAAAACTACTTATAACAATAAACCGGTTGTTTATCAGGATTACCGGAAATTACTTGAAAATAAAGATGTTGATGTCGTGATTCAGGCAACGCCCGATCATTGGCATACAAAAATCAATATCGACGCAATGCGATCAGGAAAAGATGTTTACGGCGAAAAACCGTTCAGCCTGACGATTGACGAAGGTAAACTCGTTTGTAAAGTTGTCAAAGAAACAGGACGCGTCTTTCAAACCGGAACGCAACAACGAAGCGAAAAAGCATTTCAAACAGCAGTTGAACTGGTTCATAACGGACGTATCGGTAAACTTAAACGTGTTCTTGTAGCATTGCCTTATTATAGTTCGTGGGGCGGTCCGTTTGCGTCTGCCGAAGTTCCGGTTGAACTCGATTGGGATTTGTATCAGGGTCAAGCACCGATTCACCCGTATATCCCGCAACGAACACACGCTATTTTCCGTTGGTGGTACGAATATGCCGGAGGAATGGTTACGGATTGGGGAAACCACCATATTGATATTGCTCATTGGGGAATGGATATGGATTACTCCGGTCCGCTCACAATTGAAGGACGTGGTCTGTTTCCCAATGAAGGTAAACCGGATTGTTTCAATACACCGGATCGGTTTTATGCCGTACTGAAATATCCTAATGATATTGAGTTGTTTTTTTACACAGTTATGGCGGAAAAACCCGGATTTCACGGTTCGATAGGACATCAAGAAACAACCAGCGAACAACTCGATTGGTTGTTCGGTAAAGATTGCCCGGAAGAGATTCACAACAATAAACGAAATGGAATTATGTTTATCGGCAATAAAGGCAGAGTGTTTGTCAATCGCGGCGGAGTGTTCGGTAAACCAGTCGAAGAACTCAAAGAAAATCCGTTACCTGAAAACAGTTGGAAAGTCAAACCAAGTAATGATCACATGAAAAACTTTTTTGATTGTGTACGAAGCCGCGAAACAACAGTCGCTCCGGCAGAATTAGAACATCGTTCGGTTTCGGCATGTCATTTGACCAATATTTCGATTCGTTTCGGTGGTCGGAAATTGCAGTGGGATTCCGTCAAAGAGGAAATTGTCAATGATTCCGAAGCAAACTCCATGTTAAAACGTGAACAACGGAAACAATATCAAATCAGTTAATTAACTTTTGTAATAGTCGATTTTTTAATTGTAATAAATTGAAACCGGTGTTTTGTTTTGATTTCCATTCGTAAACAATTTAAATCAATAATTTACGAAAATTCCACTAAAATATTAAAATATTACAAATTTTGAAAAAAGCGTTTAAAGTAAAATACGCAGGAATAAGGTTGTACCGTGCTTTCATATAAATCTGCAATTGAAATTGATAAGATGAGGAAGGCGGGATTATACGTATGGTACGGTTTGCAAATTGCTAAAAATCTTATACGTCCTGGAATTACAACCGGTGAAATCAATAAGCGAATAGAGCAATTTTTTGAAGATATGAAGGTAATTCCCCTTTTTAAGGGAGTTCCCGGCAAAGTTCCGTTTCCAGCCGCCGCCTGTATTAGTGTTAATGAAGAAATTGTTCACGGAATACCGGGTTCGCGGAAACTTGTTGAAGGTGATATTGTTGGAGTTGATATCGGATGTAAAATAGGCGGTTGGTGCGGCGATTCAGCGGCAACATTTCCCGTTGGAAAAATTTCAGAACAACAACAACATCTTCTCAATGTAACAGAACGTACTCTCCAAATCGCTATCGAAGAAATTCCTAAAGCGGTTTATTGGAATGAAGTTGCAAAGAAGATGGAAAATTATGTAAAAAAGAACGGTTATTCCGTTGTCGAATCGCTTGTTGGTCACGGAATTGGTCGGGAAATGCACGAAAATCCGCAAGTTCCGAATTATGTTTCGCATGAAATTCTTCGTAGTGCTGATTTTAAATTAGTGCCGGGATTAGTTATTGCGGTTGAACCAATGGTCAATGTCGGCACAAAAAATGTTCGTTTACTTAGTGATCATTGGACAATTATTACAGCGGATCATAAACCAAGTGCCCATTTTGAACACACATTGGCAATAACCGTTTCCGGTGTTCGTGTTTTGACCGGACAACCCGAAACAGATGAAGAAAAAATAGATATTGCTCCTTATTTGACGTTTTGAAAAATTCTTTTTTAAGAAAAAGTTTTTTTCAATGGGGAGGGACTACTTGGCAAATAGTTCATTAAGCCTTAGAATAATGACCTCTTTCAGTGAAATTGGATATTGTCATAAACAATCCTGAAATTAGTACATAGTAATTAAAATTTATTCAGAATAAAAATTCAAAGGTAATATTATGAAAGTCCGAGCAAGTGTTCGTCGAATTTGTGAAAATTGTAAAGTAGTAAAACGTCGAGGTCGGGTTTATATTATCTGTGTTAATCCTCGTCATAAACAACGTCAAGGTTAATTTGTTTTTTAAAATATTTACGTATAATTTTTGGAGATCATTCAATGCCGCGTCTTTTGGGTGTGGATATTCCGAGTAATCGGCAGATTGTCATTTCATTGACCTACCTTTATGGTGTCGGTCCCGCAACAGCACGGGAACTTTGCCGGAAAGCCGGAGTTACGCCAACGTTGCGGGCTAAAGATTTAGGTGAAAACGACCTCGCTAAATTAGCCTCCTTGCTCGACAACGATTATACTGTTGAAGGACAATTACGCCGTCAAGTTAATCAGAATATTACACGACTTCGTGAAATTGGATGTTATCGCGGGATTCGCCATCGTAAAGGGTTGCCGGTTCGCGGTCAGCGTACCCGAACAAACGCCCGAACCCGTAAAGGTCCCAAGAAAACTGTCGCCGGAAAAAAAGGAGTCAAGGATTTACGGTAATCACCGAATGTTTGTCAACAAGTTTTATTACCCAATTGACAACATAAAAAATTATCCGATTTTAAATTCAATTTAAGGAATCACCCAAACAGCTAACAAAAATTTAACAACCCAATGGCAAAAGTAGTTAAAAAACGAAAAGTCAAAAGAATTGTTGCGTCGGGAATTGCCCACATTAAAGCGACCTTTAATAATACTACCGTAACAATTACCGATTCCAAAGGCGATGCCCTTTGTTGGTCAACTGCCGGTACTTGTAACTTTAAAGGAAGCCGGAAAAGTACACCGTTTGCCGGTCAAATGGCAGCGCAACAGGCTGCGGAAAAAGCAATGAAGTTTGGAATGAAAGAAATTGAAGTCAAAGTCAATGGACCAGGAAGTGGTCGCGAAAGTGCTATTACGGCTTTACAACAAGCAGGTTTAACGGTTAAATCCATTGAAGATGTAACACCGTTGCCGCATAACGGTTGCCGTCCCAAAAAACGAAGACGTGTTTAATTTGTCCGGCGTTTTCTATAACTTTTCCTAGAATTTGGAAGAAGTTAATTGTGATGTACTTATTTGTTTCGTTCAAAAAAATAATTTTGTAAAAGTATTCATTTTAATTAGTTCGTTTTAGTTTCAATAGAAATTGATTTTATGGCACGTAATACTGAAGCAGTTTGCCGAAAATGTCGGCGTGAAGGTTTCAAACTTACTTTGAAAGGCAGCCGTTGTGATACGGAGAAATGTGCGTTCAACCGCCGTTCTAATGCGCCTGGAATGCACGGAGCCCGAAAAGGAAAATTGACGGACTACGGTATTCATCTTCGTGAAAAACAAAAAGTAAAGAATTATTACGGTGTCCTCGAAAAACAATTCCGTAAATATTTCGGAATGGCAGAACGGATGAAAGGGAATACAGGAAAAGTTTTGATGGGACTTCTTGAACGCCGTCTTGATAACATTGTTTACCGGCTTGGTTTTGGATCATCCCGTTCTCAGTCGCGTCAATGGGTTTCACACGGTCATATTCAGGTCAATGGTCGGCGTGTTGATATTCCAAGTTATTTAGTGCGTACAGGAGATGTTATTACGATACGTAATCGTCCCAAAAGTACAAAAGCAATTAAAACAGTTATTGAAGAAGGCTCACGTGAGGTTCCCGAATTTCTTTATCGGGACAACGCTGATATTCCTAAGGGAGTAGTGATGCGTCTTCCTACGGCTGAAGATGTTACGTTACCGGTAGATTCGGCTTTGATCGTCGAACTTTGTTCCAAATAACATTATTATTGTTTGCTCATTTTTCCAATTCCCCTCAATTTTAGGTTATTTAGCGTCATTTTTTGGAGGTTTCTCTATGCGTATTCGATGGCGAGGTTTGGAACTCCCCAGCAAAGTAACATGCGATTCGGTTTCCTTGACGGAAACTTATGGAAAATTTATCGCTGAACCGTTTGAACGAGGTTTTGGTCATACGGTTGGTAACAGTTTGCGTCGTGTTTTACTTTCCAGCCTCGAAGGAAGTGCCGTAACACGA
The DNA here is from genome assembly GCA_031276415.1 of Planctomycetaceae bacterium. GTDB lineage: Bacteria > Planctomycetota > Planctomycetia > Pirellulales > Thermoguttaceae > WRKP01. Next base: position 2,274 of record JAISNF010000182.1, on the reverse strand, counting down.
ATCAAAATTAAAAACGCTCTTCACGAATTTATGTCGCTGAAAGGTGTTTATGAAGATGTTACGGAAATAGTTTTGAATGTTAAATCGCTTGTTGTCAAATCTTATGACGACAAACCGAAAGTCCTTCGAATTTCCAAAAAAGTAAAAGGACCTATTACCAGCGATGATATTCAAAGGGACGATTCTGTTGATATTATCAGCAAAGGGCATCATATTGCTACGCTTACAGATGATGTTCCGTTTGAGATGGAAATGGTTGTCGAAAACAGTCGCGGTTATGTTCCCGCAACCGAACAGTTGGCTCATATCAGAGACAAAGGCGATGATATTGGTTTTATTCCGCTTGATGCGGCGTTTAGTCCGGTTGTTCGCGTCCAATATAGTGTTGAAGAAACCCGTGTCGGTCAAAAAACAAATTATGATCGGCTGACTATTCAAATTTGGACAGACGGATCAATTAATCCTGAACTCGCATTAGTCGAAGGTGCCAAAATTTTCCGTAAACATTTGAATCCGTTCCTCCAATATGATCGGCTTGAAGTGGGCGTTTTTTCCAAAGTGAAAACGCTTGGAGTTTTGGGAGTTGATCCGGGTTTGGAAGAAAAATTAAAAATGCCGCTTTCCCAATTAGATCTTTCGGTTCGGGCGATGAATTGTCTCGAAACGGAAAAAATCAATATTATCCGTGATTTAGTGGTGCGAACAGAAGAATCGCTTTTAGACATGCGTAATTTTGGCGAAACCACATTGACAGAAGTTAAGGAAAAATTGCGTAAGTTTGATCTCCAACTTGGCATGAGGATTCCTTCGCAAATATTGAGTGCGACGGCTCCTTCTCAAACAACGGCAACAACAGTTGCTCCTGCTCCTCAAACGACTGCGGCTCCTTATACATCTTGATTTCGTTAATTAAATTAAATTATGAACGGTAATAGTTTTAGAGTATAAATTTTTTTTTTTTCTAAAACTGGTTTTCCACTAAGCAACTACTATAATTGAATTGTAAAATCCATAGAAGACGGTGATTTCATGCGACATTTGAATAAAGGACGTAAACTGGGTCGAAATCCGAATCATCAACGGGCATTGCTTAAAAACCTGATTGTTTCGATTCTGATGACTGAACGTGATGCAAGCGGCGAGGAGAATGCGCCGAAAACATCGGGGCGGATTGTTACAACGTTACCGAAAGCAAAAGAAGTTCGTCCGCTTCTTGAAAAATGTATTACGATTGCCAAAAAGGCTCAAGCCCACATCAATGAGGCGGCACGTTTGGAAATTCAGGCGGAACGAGGTTCTGAGGAATGGAAAAAATGGCGCAACAGTGAAGGTTGGCAAGAATGGAATAAAACGATTGCTCCGGCGTTGGCGGCGCGTCGTCGGGTACTTCAACTGATTGGTAACAAGGAAGCAGTACAAATCCTTTTTGAAGTGGTTGCACCGCGATATATTGATCGTAATGGTGGTTACACAAGAATCCTGAAACTATTTAAGCCGCGGCTTGGTGATGCAGGAAAGCAGGCAATTCTTGAATTTGTCGGTAAAAACGACCGTGTTAAGGCCCGAACGCAACGGCCTAAAATAGAATAGCCGACATAGGATGTTCGGCTGAACGTAGGATGGTCACAAAATCAAAGCGTCGGTCGTTCGATTATACGGCAGCAATTGCCAGAGTTTGCGAAGATATATGTTTTCGCGTACCGGCGTTATGCCATATAGACATGTCACGGGTAGCCATTAGTTTCGCACAAACGAAACATAGTGCTCCGTTTGGTATTTTTGCAACAACAACACCTTTGCGGTTTAAAGGTGGTGGGCTTTTTATGCAAAGTCAGGGAAAAGATTGGACTTTGCAACGTTGTTACCGGGCGGACGGGGTGGAATATCTTTATATTCTTTATTTTTACGTTCCACGATTTATTGAGTTGAAATTGTCTCAAAAACTTGAAACGATTGTTCATGAGTTATATCATATCAATCCTGATTTCAATGGTGATTTACGGCGATTCAAGGGGCGTTGTTTTGCGCATGGTTCTTCTCAGAAAAAGTATGATCAGACGGTTCGTGATTTTGTCGATCATTGGCTGAAACAAAATCCGCCGCCTAAAATCTGGAACTTTTTACAATATAATTACAAAGAGTTGCTTGCGGAATTTGGAGGTTTGCACGGAACACGTATTCAAGCACCGAAAATCATTACGCTTGAAAAGTAAATGAATCGTAATATTTCGCGGTTTGAAACCGCAACGGTTAACCCACAGAGAACACAGAGAG
>JAISNF010000164.1 GCA_031276415.1 Planctomycetaceae bacterium | reverse complement strand
CGATGAACCGTTTCACCAAACTCACGCCGCGACAACGCCGCTCCGCCGCAACCGGAATCGTTGGAAACAACAACCGCAAAACGCTGATCAATCGCTCCAGCCCAAAGAGCGGTTTTACCAAGCCGCGAATGCCCGATCACACAAGCCTTTTTCGGATCAACATTTAATTTATCCTGAAATTCAGTAACCGCATCCAACATTTTTCCAAGTCCCCATGCCCAAGTTGCGATAGCGTTTCCTTCATTCGGTTGCAATTTTTTGCCGTCTGTATAAATTAATCGCCGGACGCCGTAGTTGATGCCGCCGTTAAAATCGGGTTCGATTTCACCGTAATAAACAGTTCCAACAGCGAAACCGTGATCAATAATCGTTTCAATAGACCAACGCCGCGATTGTTTACCACGTTCTTCTTCTTTGCCCGGAACTTGTTTACCGTTCCCGCGATTCCAAATAGTTTTGGCAAGCCGGATTTCAGGATCGGCGTTTATGGCGTGATTTCCCATGAAATTCAAACCGAGAAAAATCGGGAATTTTGCGTTTCCATTTTTCTTTGCCGGAGTGTAGATTAAAAAATCCGCTTTGAGATCATCTTGCAACGGTTTTTCGCCTTTGAAAAAAACGAGTTGAAATTGATACCGAATTGCTTTGCCGTTGAAAACCGGAGCCGATTCGAACAATTCGGCTTTCATCTTAACTTCGTTAAGAGTTGGTTTTCCATACATGTTTTCTTCAAAGAGTTTCAATAATTCGGGACGGCGTTGTTCCGTCCACATTTTGGCGGAGTCAACCTTCCGTCCGTCCGCCATCACCAACGGATCCGGCAATACGAATTGCGGAACTTTTGTTTCATCATAATTCGTCGGCGCAATTGTTTCCGCAGCAAAAAGAACTGTTGAAAACATAACACAAATGAAAAATAAGCAAACTAAAAATAATACGTGTTTCATAAATTTGTTCTCCTAAATGTTAAAAAAATGTAAAAAAAATGTTAAAAAAATTTTAAAAGTTTTACCGCATCGTCTTGTGATCTATTGAAATATTAAAACGTTATAATATTTTATTATTCGCAAGACGTTGCGGAACACGAAAGAATATTTCATTCCGGTAATTGTACTATAACACCATCGCTGGCATGGGTCAATCGGGGAAGAATATTCGGATTGGTTGTTTTCGGAAAACTATGTACAGAACCATTTCCAAAAAGAATATTAAAGATTTACCATTTGCCAAAGATTTACCCCTAAATTTGTTATTTGCGGGCAATTAATTTGCGGTTAATTTTTTTTCTTCTTTGACTTTTTTTGTTCTTTTTTCTGTTTTTGTTTTGATTTTGTTTTTTTGCTATGGATTGGCGAATCATTGAATTTGGCGATTGGTTTATTTGTTTTGAGGCATTTGACCATGCGGAAGTCAATTTGTCGGGCATCAGGATCAGCCCGAACAATTTCAACCAACAAACATGAACCAATACGAAGAGTATTACCAGAACGACAACCAATTAAGATTTTGGCGTTTCTGTCAAAACGGTAAAAATCATCGTTAAGGGCTTCAATTCGGATAAGTCCCTCCGCCGGAATTTCAAGCCCCATCACAAAAACACCAAACGTTTCAACCTTCGTAATCACTGTTTCAATTTGTTCGCCGATATGTTTACTCATGTAATCAATCAACTTGAGTTTAACAAGTTCGCGTTCCGCTTCTTCTGCCTGTTGTTCGCGGTCACTGCAATGTTCGCCGAGCAAAACCAATTCGCGTAACTCCGGCTTGGGCGATTTTCCGTCCAGAATTTCCTCAAGCAAGCGGTGAACCGCTAAATCAGGATAACGCCTAATCGGTGACGTAAAATGGCAATAACACGCCGAAGCCAACGCATAATGCCCTTCCGGTTCAGGGGAATAAACCGCTTTTTGCATCGACCGGAGCAACGAAAAATTCACCGCATATTCCTGCAATGTACCGCGTACAGAATGAAGCAGTTGCTGGATGATAAATCTGTCCTGATAAAGATCGTCGGCATCAAGGTCGGCAATTTCCAGTGATCGGATAAAATCGGTGAAACTCCGTAACTTGCGGATAGAAGGTCCCGAATGAATCCGGCGAAGAAACGGAATTTTTTTCGAATCAATAAACTCCGCAACCGATTCATTCGCCGCAAGCATACATTCTTCAATCACCCGATTAGAATTATGATACGGATAAATATGCGCCCCAATCACCGCTCCGTCATCGTCAAGATCAATCTTCGTTTCAGGAATATCCATTTCAAGAGAACCACGCTCAAACCGCTTGTTCCGCAAGACGTTCATTATTTCGTATAAATTGGTCAGAAGTTCACAGATTTCCGGTTTCCATTTGCGTTGAAACTTGTCTGGATTGTCGAAAAATTCCTGCACTTCGGTATAATTGAAACGCTGCTTGCTTTTGATTGCCGAACGATAAATTTCAGTGTGCGTCCGAACTCCTTCCGGTGTGTATTCCATGAAAACAGATTTAGCAAAACGGATTTTATCCGGTTGCAATGACGCCAAAGCATTCGACAAAACTTCCGGCAACATCGGAATAACACGATCCGGCAAATACACACTGGTCGCACGGTTTACCGCTTCTTTGTCAAGGGGCGAATTTTTCGCAACAAAATGAGTTACATCGGCAATATGAACACCAAGCCGCCAATTTCCGTTATCTAATTTTTCCAGTGAGACGGCATCGTCAAAGTCTTTGGCATCGGCAGGATCAATTGTAATAATAATTTCATCCGTCAGATCAAGCCGGTTCATTGATTTAAGTTTTTTCGCAACAGATTCTTTTTCCGTAATTGATTCATCGGGAAAATGTTTGAAGAATTTTTCGACTTCATTGCGTGCAGCGTTCAATACGGTATCGCTGAAATGATCCGGCAAATTGAATTGCCGTAAAATGAGCAACGTATCCAAACCCGGCACGCCGTGCGAGCCGAGAACTTCAACAATAACCGCCTCACCGTCATTATGCGGTGTTGGGAATTTAATCATTTCGACAACAATTTTATCGCCGGTTCGTGCGGAACCGGCACCGGCATCGCCAATAGGAACTTTCCGTTTGAACACGGAACCGTCAATCTGAATATAACCCCAACCGTCTTCAATATAATATGTTCCGACAAAACGATTTGAAGCCCGTTGCAAAATTTCAACAACCCGACCACGTGCTCCGCGATCTTCATCGGAACGAAACTGATTCCGGTCATTTTTTTTGCTGTGTTTTTTCGTAGAACGTCCGTAATCGTCTTTGGGGCGGCGTTTCATAATTTCAACGGCAACCGTATCACCGGAAGCCGCATCGCTTGTCCAGTGAGCCGGAATAAAAATATCGTTGACCGGAACATCATCGCCAATAACAGCACGCGGACGAACAAATCCAATACCGGACGGACGACGTTGAAATCGTCCCGTGATTAAATTTGTTGAACTCTTTCTTGTTGAGTTGGGGGAAATATTTTCCATTTTATTATTTTTTGTTGCCGTAATTGGACTTGTTCGTTGCGCCGGCAAAACAAAACGATTTTTCCCATACGCCAATTCGCCGTGTTTAACCATTGCATTAATAAGTTTTCGCAAATTACGGGCGAGATTAGAGGTTAAACCAAGATCTTTCAAAAAATGTTTTGGTCTTCGTGGTTTATAATTCGGTTGCGCAACAATTTGCAACAGAGATTGCCGTACTTTTTTAGAGTTAAATATCATCATTGAGTATTTTTGTTAAATTTAAAACCAATTTAGAACGTCCTGTTTTAACCGCCGGAACATTTGGAACATTTGCCCGGCAAGCATTCTGCAAAATCGTTCAAAATGACGCCATTTTGCGGAACCATACAAGACGCCGGTCAATTTCTTCACGGTTAATTTCTTTGTAACGGTCAAGACCAAAATCTTCAACACAAAAACTGGCAACCAATGTTCCATAAACTAAAGCGTTTTTAATTGTTTCGCTATTGAGATTTCCCTGCGAAGCAATGTAACCCATCATCCCGCCGGCAAAAGAATCACCGGCTCCCGTCGGATCAACCACATTTTCCGTCGGAAACGCCGGAACAAGATAAGTCTCGTATTCGCTGACAAATAAAGCACCATGTTCCCCCTTTTTAACAACAGCAAACTTGGGACCTAAATTCAGAATTTTTTTCGCCGCCGTAATCGTATTGAGTTCCCCCGTCAGCATTTTCGCCTCACTGTCATTCAACACAAGCCCGTCAATACGTTGAAGCAAAACGTCAAGATCGTTTCGGGCAATCCTGATCCAAAGATCCATCGTGTCCGCAACAACTAAATCCGCACCCTGAATCTGCTCCAACGCCGCAAGTCCGGTTGAAGGTGCCCCATTCGCCAAAAATACAAATTGAGAACGCCGAAAAACCTCCGGCAATTTGGGCTGAAATTGCCCCAAGACATTGAGTTGTGTCTCCAATGTATCCCGATCATTCATATTGTCTCGGTATTTGCCGCTCCAACGAAATGTTTTGCCGTTGGGGACAATTTCAAGCCCCGACAAATCAATACCCTGTTCACGCAACATCTCCGTGTGTTCTTTCGGAAAATCTTCGCCAACAACCCCAACCATTTGAACCGAACCAAAAAAACTCGCCGCATAAGCAAAATAAGACGCCGAACCGCCAAGAATGTTTTCACGTTTTGCTGTGGGCGTCTCAATAGAATCAAACGCAACAGAACCAATTACCAATAATGTCATGTTATTTTAATAGTTGTTTTAATAAAGGATTAAAAAAGGTTAAATTTACGTCATATTTTAATGGTTTTTTATCAAAACGCTTAAAATATAAAGATTGGTGATTTTTGATTCAGACTCGTAATGACAAATCACAAACCATAGAAATCATAGCAGAAAGACGGCAGACTTTCCACAAATCACAAGTATATCCGAACAATAATTCCCTGTAAACCATAGCATCGATTGGGGCTTCATATAATCATTGAGTATATCCGAACAACAATTCCCTGTAAACCATAGCTTACACCAACGATTTTTTTTCCCATATATCCGAACAACAATTCCTTAATCACCATCAAACATCACTAAACATTCATCAAAGTTTAGGGTGATCATTTTAACCGGAACTGTTGATCTCTTCAAGATACAAGGGGCTGGTCAGAAAATTAAACTTTGATATAATTAAAAATGTTTATTTTTATGTTGTATGTAACTTTTTCACTTCCCAGCCCTTTTGATTTTATGAATGTTTCGACAGAATCTAACGAAACGTTGTCCTTGCCCGAACAGGAACTCGCTATCTTAAAGTTTTGGAAAGAACGGCAAATTTACGAAAAATCACTCAAAAGCCACCGCGATTCCAAACGTTTTGTCTTTTACGAAGGACCGCCAACCGCAAACGGTTTGCCGCATCCCGGGCATTGTCTCACCCGCGCCATCAAAGATCTCTACCCCCGCTACAAAACAATGCAAGGTTTTCTTTGTGAACGGAAAGGCGGTTGGGATACTCATGGTTTACCGGTCGAAGTGGAAGTTTGCAAAGAATTGGGAATCCACTCAAAAGAGGAAATCGAAAAATATGGAATCGAACCCTTCATTCACAAATGTCAGGAAAGCGTCTTCCGGTACATGAAACAATGGGAAGAACTCACAGAACGGCTTGGTTTTTGGGTTAATCTCGGCGATGCCTACGTAACTTATCATCGAAGTTATGTCGAATCCGTCTGGTGGTCGCTCAAAACTCTTTATGAACGCGGATTATTGTATCAAGGTCATAAAATCGTCTGGTGGTGGGCACAAGGCGGTACCGCTTTGTCTTCCGGTGAAGTCGGACAAGGTTACCGCGAAGTCGCCGATCCAAGCGTTTTTGTACGCTTTCCGTTGGTGGACGCCTTGCCGGGTAATAATTGGACGACTTTTAACGAAGAACTCGCTATTACAGTTAATTTAAAACTCGGTTTTACCGGAGTTGTTGATTTACTCGTCTGGACAACAACCCCGTGGACATTACCGTGCAATCAATTTGCCGCCGTGCATCCCGATCTTGAATACGTTGTTGTACGTTGGACTGACGAAGAAGGAACAATTGACGACCGTTTGAGTGTGCTGGCGAAAGACCTGCTCGAAACAATTACCGCCAAAACCAAACGAACCGCTCAAATTCTTGAAACTTATTCGGGAAAAGAATTGGTCGGGAAAAGATATATTCCGCCGTTTCCGTTTTACCATGACCAATTCGGCAAGTCTGTTGGTACGCTTAAAAACGGCGATAAACAAGTTGTTGCGTGGCGGGTTGTTGCCGCTGATTTCGTAACATTGGACGCCGGAACCGGTTTAGTGCATCAGGCTCCGGCATTCGGCGAAGTCGATTTTGAAGTTTTGCAGTCTGAAAAAGCAAAATTTGTTGAAGGCGAAGGTCCCGAATTGCTCTGCTGTGTTTCGCCGGACGGAACATTCACTGATCTTGCCGGTCCTTACTCTGGAAAATGGGTTAAAGACGCCGATAAAGAAATCATCAAAGATATTCGCTCAAAACATTTATTGTTTCATCAGGAACAATATTTACACGATTATCCGTTCTGCTGGCGCAGCGATGAAGACCCGTTGATTCAATATCCGCGAAAAAGTTGGTTTGTGAAAACGACGCAATTCAAAAATGCAATGCTTGCCAATAATCAGGAAATTTGCTGGTATCCCGAACACATCAAAAACGGTCGTTTCGGTAATTTTTTAGAATCAAATGTTGATTGGGCGTTGTCGCGTGAACGGTTTTGGGGAACACCGTTGCCGATTTGGGTTTGTGAAGAAACCGGTCAGGCGGAAGCCGTTGGTTCTTACACCGAATTGTTGCAAAAAAAAGATGTTCAGGGAACCGAAGTTTGGGAAGAAGCCAAAAAAGCCAATCCGTCTTTGAACGATGATTTAATCGTTCATAAACCGTATATTGACGCTATCACTTATGATTCGCCGTTTGCGCCGGGCAAACGGATGCGCCGTGTTCCAGAGGTGATTGATTGTTGGTTTGATTCCGGTGCGATGCCGTTTGCTCAATGGGGATTTCCGTATCAACATAACAGCATTACCCAATTTCGGAAACATTTTCCTGCCGACTTTATCAGTGAAGCGATTGACCAGACGCGCGGTTGGTTTTACAGTCAATTGGCAATTAGCACGATGGTGTTTGATGGTTCCACTGCTCCCTTCGGCGGTGTTGACGAATCAACCGGTAAAGTGTTGCCGATTGCGTTGCCGCATCCGTTCAAAAATTGTATCGTTCTTGGTTTAATGCTTGGCGAAGACGGACAAAAAATGTCGAAAAGCAAACGGAATTATCGTGAACCTTCCGAAATTTTCGACAAATACGGAGCCGATGCATTACGTTGGTATTTTTACGCCAACCAAACTCCTTGGACGGCAATTCGTTACAGTGAATCTGCTATCAAAGACAGTTTGCCGGAATTTATTCTGCGGTTACAAAATATAGTTTCATTTTATGAAGTTTATAGTAAAATTGACGGATTTGAACCTTTGAAGTTGGTGCATCCTGATGTTTTGCGTGATGACGATGGTCAAATGAATCCGTTTTGTTTGGCGTCGGCGAAAAAATCCGATAAACCTTATCGTTCAATTAAGGCACGTCCGCAACTTGATTATTGGATTCTTGGCGAATTAAATAAAACAATTAAATCCGTTTGCGAAGCGATGGATCAGTTTGATCATTACGCTGCGTGCGGAGAATTGATTGCATTTGTTGATGCGCTTTCAAATTGGTATGTCCGCAGAAATCGTGATCGTTTCTGGAGTTCCGCAACGGAGGATGATCCGAAAAAAGTTACATCAAAACACGATGCATATTGGACGTTGTATGAATGTTTGGTTGTTGTTACGAAACTAATTGCTCCGTTTACTCCGTTTCTTGCTGAAAATTTTTGGCAACGTCTTGTTGATACGAAAAATGGCGGACTGGAAAGTGTTCATCTTGCAGATTATCCGAAAGCGGACGAAAATCTGATCAACGCCAAAATGTTGAACGAAATCAAATTGATGCGGGAAATTGTTTCACTTGGTCGGGCGGCGCGTTCGAATGGTCATTTGAAGGTTCGGCAACCGCTTTCGGGGATGAAGGTTTTATTTTCCGGTGATGCTGTTGCGAAAATTTTCTGGGATTCGGATGTGATTGATAATGTTCGGGTTATTCAGGACGAGTTGAATATTAAGAGCATGAAAGTAATTGAAGATAAAAGCGAATTTAATGAATATGTTTCATTTTCTGTCTTGCCGGATTTTAAAAAGTTGGGGAAAAAACTTGGGAAAAAGTTACCGGAAGTGAAAAAAATGTTGAGTGAAGCGGATGGAGCGGCGTTGCTTACTGAAATGGACAAAAACAAAAAAATCGTACTCAAATTATCTGATGGCGAGGTCGAATTAACAGCGGAGGAAATTCAAATTCGGCTTTTGGCAAAAGAAGGTTGGGCGGCTGCTCAAGGTTCTTCATGTGTGGTTGTACTTTCGACGGAGTTGACGGATGAACTTTTAGCGGAGGGCAAAGCCCGTGAAATTATTCGTTTGATTCAGGATCGCCGCAAGGAATTGAATTTGAACTACACGGATCGAATTTTGGTTGGTATTGAAACATCGTCTGATTTATTGGCTGTTGCGCTTCGGCAACATATTGAGTACATTAAGGGCGAAACGCTTGCCGTTGATTTGAAAAAGAACACGATCCCAAATGCAGAACCTATAACTCATACAATTGACGGCGAAAATTTAATACTATCCGTTACAACTGTTTAAAAATATTGAAATACAAATCTTAACTTGTCGGCACTTGGCATTCTTATAACATTTCAAAAATTCTTATAACATCTCAAAAGGCAGACAATCTTTTGCCGAAAGGATTTTCGTCCACTGTTGCAACGATTAATATTGTTTTTGATTTCCGTCTATAAAAAACAGAAAAAAATCTTCCTGTTTTTGGTATTGACAGATTTTAGAGGTCATGTACAATGACGCATAATTAATTTCTGAGTTTTTATTTTAAACTTTGGAGACCGAATTACATTTTGAAAAATAAGTTGCCCGAATTTTTGTTCGGGTTTTAAAAATCGAGTACGTCAACTGTTGTTAAATCGCTTCGGCGAATTGTAAT
>JAISNF010000137.1 GCA_031276415.1 Planctomycetaceae bacterium | reverse complement strand
AAGTTTCTTTTAATTATTTTTCAAGAATTTTGCCGAATATTTACGAACCCGTGAAAAAAAAGAAAATATCCCCCCCTATTGACACTAATGGAAGTTATGATACGCTTTGACACTTGACTCGACCACAATGCGTTATTTCTTGCCGATTTGTTTCTCGGCAAACGTGTTGGCGGTTATTTCAAAAACCTTTGTAAAAACTAAGGAGTTTAACAATGGAAAATTTAGTAAAATGTTTGGTTGTGTTTGTTGAAAATTTGATGGTGAAGTTCCAAGAAATGTTAAACTTGGTAGATTGGGCCAAATGGATGGGGGGGGGGGGATTGGCGTAAAGAGAGAAGAACAAACCGTAAAACGTGTTCATGTTCTAAACTCTTTTCCCAAAACCCTTTAACTCATTTCTGCTCTTCACCTTTCGGCTTTACGTTAGTCGAACTTCTTGTGGTAATTGCGATTATTGGTGTGTTAATCGCTCTGTTGTTACCTGCTGTTCAAGCCGCCCGTGAGGCGGCGCGGCGAATGCAGTGTTCAAATCACTTAAAACAGATTGCCTTAGGTTGTCATAATTTTCATGATACCCAAGATGAATTGCCAAGTGCAACCTATTCGAAAGTAGGACGGGCATTGGCGGAGGCAGACCCTACTTCTTCTACATTGCCAATCGTCGAATCGTCACTTACCTCCCGATACTGTGATAAGAATCGTCACCGCTGGTCTTACTTTGCAATGATTCTCCCGTTCATCGAGCAAAATCCATTGTATGAGAAAGTCTCAATTTTGATGAATCCTGCATCGCCCTATTCCGGTAACAATCCGGCACCATGGCGTGATACACTTCCCGCTTATAGTCTTAACGCCATTAACCAAATCATTCCAACCGCGTTATGCCCTTCTGATTCCGAAGGACGGAATAATTCACACGGTATCGGACGGCTCAATTACTATTGTAATCGCGGCGATATTTGGACACGAGCAACCAGTGAATATGCCGATACAAAAATTTCTGTTGCCCGTGGAGTCTTTTCACGCGGAGACAATTTTCCACGATCTTTTGCGAGTATTACTGACGGACTCTCTAATACCTTAATGTTCTCGGAAGTTGTTTCGAAGTTTAGCGGACATAGTACGGCTGCAACATCAGCACTTCCATCAAAAACCTATCCGATTCGCGGGGCGGTTGCGGTTGCCGCACGTGAACCGGTTTCACTTTACATCAATCCGAATGCCTGTTTACTACAAAATATTGGGGGATACTTGAATAATCCCGTTGGTGGTGTCGCTGATTCTTGGGGACCTGGTATGAGATGGACAGATGGATTGGCTACTTATTCCGGTTTTGAAGCGGTTTTGCCTCCTAATTCGCCAAGTTGTACGACCAGTTTAATTGAAGGTTATGTGATGATGACTCCGAACAGTTTTCATTCGGGCGGGGTAAATAGTGTCATGTGCGATGGTTCGGTACGTTTTATTTCGGAAACAATTGATGCCGGTTCCGCCAACCAAAATATGTCAATGTCTTATTCCGGTCCCTCGCCGTGGGGAATTTGGGGAGCACTTGGTTCTCTTGATGGAGGAGAAACAAAATCGCCTTGAAAATAATGACCTTTCAGCGAAAAATCGCTTGCCTCAGAGGTTATTCATAATTTGTTTATTTGTGTGTATAGTATTGAAAATGTAATTACTTTTTATAGAAAGAATAATATTATGAAACTATTTCAAATATTTATATTGTTTTTACTGATGTTTGTTCTAATTGGTTGTTTTTCCAAAAAACCGGAAGGATTTCCGCGTGTGTATCCGGCAACGATTACGGTTACACAAAACGGGAAACCATTCGAGGGAGTTGTCGTGATGCTTGAATGTTCTTCGGGGCGTGCCCGATGGAGTGCCGGCGGACAAACCGATGTGACGGGTTCGGCACAACCGGTAACTGTTCAGGGAAATCATTCTGTTTTGGGTATTCCCGCTGACGATTTTGTGGTAACTATTACCAAAAATCCAGAGGTTGAAATTGATCAAACAATTGATCCCGACAAACTTACTCCTCAAGAACGTGATCGCCTTAATGCGGAATATGAACAGAAAATGGCGGAAGCACGAAAATCAATAGGGATTCCAGAGATATTGAGTGATTCGCAAAAAACACCAATCCATTGGAAAACAACTGCTTCCGGTCCCAATGTCTTGCATATTGAAACGAGTGATTACAAATAAGGAATTTAACCTTTAAATTTTAGTGCCATTGTTTATGTTGTCATTGTTCACGTAATGTGAATTACTAACTTTAATCTTTAACTTTATTTCCAATTATGAAACATTTAGTATTTTTGTGTTTAACTTTTAGTTTGTTTGGTTTATCGGGTTTTCTCAATGCTCAAGAGAAAGGCGATTCGCTTGTTCCTGCAACAGTTTTGCGACCGGTTCCAGAGAAATATGGCGATGAGAAACGTCAGTTTCAGGGGATTCCGAGTATGACGATTGCCCCAAACGGCAGACTTTGGGCAACATGGTACACCGGCGGTATCACCGAAGGCGATGAAAATATTGTTCTCCTCGCAACAAGCGGTGATTCCGGTAAAACATGGACGAAACCAATTCTTGCGATTGATATTCCGGGACCGGTTCGGGCTTATGATCCGTCCATGTGGACAGACCCCGAAGGGAATGTCCGGTTATTTTGGGCACAAAGTTTTCACCATTGGGATGGTCGCGCCGGTGTGTGGTGCATCACCACCAATTCCGGTGATCAGGAAAATGCCGTCTGGTCAAAACCACAACGACTTTGCGACGGAATTTTGATGAACAAACCAATTGCCGATTCAAAAAATCGTTGGCTTTTACCGGTTGCGATTTGGAACCACGATGTCGTGCATCCCGACAAAACAATTCCCGTCGGTTCCAGCGTGATTGTTTCCGAAGACAAAGGCAAAACATGGAATCTTCTCGGGAATACGGTTGTTCCCAAAAAAGAAGCCAGTTGTGATGAAAATATGGTTGTAGAGCGAAAGGACGGTTCCTTGTTCATGTGGATTCGTACCCGATATGGAATTGGTGAATCCAACTCATTCGATAACGGTAAAACATGGAGCGAACCGGCACGTTGCGGCATTCCACATACAGCCTCACGCTTTTTCATCCGGCGTCTGCAATCAGGTAATTTACTGCTGGTTAAACACGGCGGGATTTTGCAACAAACCAAACGAAGCCATTTAACCGCAATGCTTTCCGATGATGACGGACGAACATGGAAAGGCGGCTTGATGCTTGACGAGCGAAACGGCGTTTCCTATCCAGACGGCGATCAAACGAAAGATGGAACAATTTTTGTTATTTACGATTTTGATCGGACTGGGGCTAAAGAAATTCTGATGGCACGATTTACCGAAGAAGATGTTTTAGCCGAAAAAATTGTTGCACCAAACAGCGAGTTACGGATTCTGGTCAACAAAGCAACCGGAGTATCACCGTCACAGAAATCGCAGACATTAGACTTCAACCCGAATAACGACGGTAAACCGTTCCAATCCGGTGATTCGCCTAAACTAGAACTCAAAGATGCCGAACAAGGAGAATTTAAAACAGGAGTCAAACTCTTCACAAACCGTGATTACACACTCCATCAGTATCCGAAAGAATTGAACGGCAAAACATTCGTGCGAACTACAATGGAAGGAGTTACGGTTACAGTTCGAAGCAGCGGAATACTTTACGTTCTTACTCCGTTGCCAAACCGGAATAAAGACAACGTAACTGAAACGCTTTTGAAATCCGGTTTTGAAAAAGTCGCCTTGCCCGAAACACAACTTTTCGATACTATCGTCGGTAATATTGTTACTCTGTATCAAAAAGAAGTTCAAGAAGGTGAAAGGATCAAATTGGGAAAATGGAGTGTGATCGTTTATTGATGGACTTTACACGGCGGGGCTGTAAATGATCGGATAAGTTTATCGCCCCAATGTGGAATTTTTAACCGTAAGAAGTATATTAGCATTTTTCTTGATAAGTGTTACCAATCTTGACATGTAATTCAAGAGCAATAGAATTAACCGCTTAAGTTTTATCTGTTGATTTTCCTATTTGCCTTTCCTTGAAGCATAATTTTGAAGCATAATAACTATGAATTTTAATCAAACTTTGCAAGACCAATTATTTCAGGCGGGCGTGATCGCTTGCATGACGATTGAGAATCCTGATCATGCCGTTTTCGCTGCGAAGGCTTTACTTGACGGCGGAATCAAAGCAATCGAACTGACGTTGCGAACACCGCAATCAATCGAATCGCTTCACCGGATTACGGCGGAGGTTCCTGAAATTCTTGCCGGTGCCGGAACAATCTTGTTTCCAGACCAGGTCAAGGCAGTTGTCGAGGCGGGCGGAATGTTCGGCGTGGCACCCGGTCTTTCGGAAAGGGTTGTCAAAACGGCACAGGATTACAATTTGCCGTTTGCGCCGGGTGTTATGACAGCATCGGAAGTGGAAAAAGGACTCGAATTAGATTGTACGGTCATGAAACTTTTTCCCGCAGAATCTGCCGGAGGTCTTGAATACATGAAAAGTCTGTGGAAACCTTACGCTCATTTGGGAGTACGTTTTATTCCGCTGGGCGGTCTTTCATCGCAAAATATGGCGGACTATCTTCGGGAACCGTCAACACTTGCCATCGGCGGGTCTTGGCTCGTAACACGAGAATCGTTAAGCACAAATAACCGGCAAACGATTACTTCAACCGCTCGGGAAGCGTCAACTATTGCCGCCAATGTGCGGCGAAACCGGAATTAACCAATTCCTTACTTTACACTTTTCACCAAATTCACTATCGAACTTAATGTTAGTTTTGCTCGAAAAATACAACACCATATTCTAATTATGAGGCACTCATTATGAAAATCATTACGTTTGGGGAAATCATGGCGAGAGTTGCGCCGCCCGGAGTTTTGCGTTTTACGCAGGCAATGCCCGGCTCCGTCGAAGTAACCTTTGCCGGAGCAGAAGCCAATGTTGCTGTTTCCATTGCATTTTTAGGAGGGCAGTCGGCTTTCGTAACCGCTTTGCCGAAACATGCCATTGCCGATGCCTGTATCGCTTCTGTTCGTTCTTACGGAGTCGATACATCGAAGATTTTGCGAACCGATGAAGGTCGTCTTGGTCTCTATTTTCTCGAAACCGGAGCCAACCAACGTCCAAGCAATGTTCTCTATGATCGTAGCGGTTCGAGTATTGCCGTAACCAAACCGGAACGATATGACTGGAATACAATTCTTGATGGTTTTGATTGGTTGCACATGACAGGTATTACGCCGTCATTGTCGGAGCAAACCGCGCAGGCAACAAAAGACGCCGCCCAAACGGCAAAAAAACTTGGTTTGACTATTTCCATAGATTTAAATTTCCGCAAAAAACTTTGGACTTGGAATCCCCCGCTCAGAGCGCGGGAACTGGCGGAAAGAACGGTGCGTGATATTCTTCCATTGGTTGATGTTGTCATTGCCAATGAAAGCGATTGTGCCGATGTTCTGAATATTCGGGCTGAAAACACGGACACGGAATCCGGTAAACTTGATATTGAGCGTTATCCGGCTGTTGCCAAAGAGGTTGTTAAGCAGTTTCCGCAGTTAAAAAAAGTTGCGATTACGCTTCGGGAAAGTATTTCGGCAACACATAATAATTGGGGAGGAATGCTCTACGATGCCGAAAAAAACCAAGCGTTCTTTGCTCCTCTGGATGAAAAAGGAAATTACAATCCGTATGAAATTCGTGCTATTGTAGATCGGGTTGGCGGCGGTGATTCGTTTGGAGCGGCGTTGATTTTTGCGTTGACAACCGCAGAACTTTCCGAACCGCAAACCGCTATCCGGTTTGCTGCCGCATCGAGTTGTCTGGCGCATTCGATTGTCGGCGACTTCAATCACGTCAACCGCCCCGAAGTTGAAAGTCTTATGGCGGGCAATACCAGCGGACGAGTCCAACGATAATTTATTAACAACGAACAAAAACATGAACGAATCAGACAAAATGCCGAAAACCGGAAATTGGTTGTTGCGTCTCCTTTTCATCTATGGTCCCGGAATATTTTGTGTTGGTTATACGATAGGAACCGGAAGTGTAACTTCAATGATTGTTGCCGGATCGGAACATGGTATGGGATTGCTTTGGGTTCTTGCCTTGAGTTGCTTATTTTCCGGTGTGTTGATGGAAGCTTATGGTCGTTTTGCTCTTGTTACGGGGTGGACGTCAATTAGTATATTCCGTAGTGAGTTCGGGCGTTTTTTTGCCATTCTGGTTGCACTGATGATTGTTCTTGGTCAATGGACATGTTTGTCTGGTCTGGTGGGTTTGTCCAGTGGGGCTGTTGTCGAAGGAATTCAAATGTTTTTTCCTCAAATTGGTCATTGGGCGGTCGTCATTACGGCGGCAATACTGCTTCTTTCGGCGTATTTGTTGCTGTGGTTCGGAAATTATAAACGTTTTGAAACGGTTCTGGTTCTGCTGGTTACGATGATGGGTTTATCATTTATTTTGTCGCTTTTTTATGTTCACCCGACAGCAGTACAGGTTGTCAACGGTTTCCTTCCAACTGTTCCCGATTCGGCACAGGAATATTTGATGATTGCGGCTTTTGTCGGCACGACAATGGCGGCTCCTACGTTTGTTGTTCGTCCGATTTTGTTAAAAGCCAAAGGCTGGACGAGTTCAGATCGGTCTTTGCAAACAAAGGACGTTATTGTATCGGCGGTGATCATGTTTATTGTCAGTGCTTCGATCATGGCGTGTTCAACAGGGGCGATTCTCAATCAAGGTGGTCAACCGGTTCAATCAATCAACGATATGATTGAAACGCTTCGTCCTCTTGCCGGGGATTTTGCTGCTGGAGTGTTCCTTATTGGGGCGGTTGCTGCCGGGCTTTCGTCGTTATTTCCAATCATGATGGTTGCACCGCTGATGACTGCCGACTACTGTGGCGAAGGACTCAATGCTCAGACCCGAACATTCCGTATACTTGCGGGGATTGCCTGTTTGATTGGCATGACGGTTCCGATACTGGGAGCCAATCCGGTTTTTGTCCAGGTGTTGACCCAAGTTTCGCAGGTTTTTGTTTTACCTTTGGTCATTGGGGGGATTACTATCCTTGTCAACCGACCTTCCGTTATGGGTAAACACCGAGCAGGTTTCTTTCTGAACGCAGGGCTTTTTTTCGCTTTTTTCTTTTCGCTGATCATTTCTTATTGCGGCATCATTGCTATCAGTAAGACATTCGGCGGGTTTTAACCCACCAGACAAACGCAGGAAATACGGAATTACAAATGTTTTGGCAATAATTCTGCTTGCAAACTATCAACTCTTATCTTTCTTCTTTGTGTTCTCTTTGGTTAATAAAAATATATTTGTAGTTTTTAGAAGTTTCTTTTAATTATTTTTCAAGAATTTTGCCGAATATTTACGAACCCGTGAAAAAAAAGAAAATATCCCCCCCTATTGACACTAATGGAAGTTATGATACGCTTTGAC
>JAISNF010000060.1 GCA_031276415.1 Planctomycetaceae bacterium | reverse complement strand
CGCCCTAGCGGGGTTAAGATTGAGAAATTAAAAATTTCCTCTGCGCTTTCTGTGTCCTCTGTAGTTAATAAAATCTGCTTTCTGTGGTTAATAAAAATATATTTGTAGTTTTTAGAGTTACCAAATCCTAAATTTTTTACATACCCTTGTTATTTTTTTTTAATCTGGTATTCTTTTCGTTTAATATTTTTCCTTTGAGTAACCCTTTCGGGGTGTAACAGGATACATCCCGATTCAATATTTGACGATACCCTTAAATTTACGGAGTTAAATTCATGCGAAAATTGTTTTTGAATTGTTCAATGGTTCAATCTGTTAGTCTTTTCCTTCTTTTTTTCGTATCATTTTCATTTTTTTCAGGACTGATTTCTGTTAGTCCTGTTTCAACGGTTGCATTTCTGGCAGCACAAAATGAAAATGAAGAAGAAAATAATAATGAAAATAATGCGGAAAACAATGAAGCCGACCAAGATGTGGCGGAAGGTGAGGATGTTGTTGCGGACGACAAAGAAGTTTCGCAGGACAGTTATTTGTTCTGGTATTTGAAAGCACTCGGTCCTCTTTTTGCCCCTGCTTTTGCGATTACGTCAATTTGTTTTGTCATGCTGGTTGTTATGAACTGGATGTCAATTAACCGGAACAATATCATGCCGCAAGCAATGATTGATACCTTCAAACAACAATTAGAAGAACAAAAATTTCAGGAAGCCTACGAAACGGCTCATGCCAGTGATTCCCCGCAAGGGAAAATTCTTGCTGCCGGTCTTGCGAAAATGCAGTCGGGTTACGAAGCGGCTCAACAGTCAATGTCCGATGTTGCCGAAGAAGAAATTATGCGGCTTGAACAAAAACTCGGCTGGATTGCGATGATTGCCGGAATTGCCCCAATGCTTGGTCTTCTCGGAACTGTTTTCGGGATGGTTGATTCGTTCAATGTCATCGCCCGTTCCGGCACTGCCCCGCAAGCAAGCGAATTAGCCGCCGGTATTTCAACCGCTCTAATCACAACACAAGTCGGTTTGCTCATTGCGATTCCGGCAATGATTGTTTACGAATTTCTTCGGAACAAACTCGCTCTGCTCGTCCTGGAATTAACCGTCCAAACCGAAAACCTCATGAATCGCTTCAAAACCTGATTTTTTTATTTTTTGATTACGTAGTAAAACTTTGTCCCGCAAAGATAAAAAGTGTAAAACCGTAACCGTAACAAATCGCAGCAGCCTACGGATAAAATTGACCACACGAAACAAAAAAGCCCCGCAGGGGCGAGATGTGCATAACCGTAGGTGTAGCGAAGCGCAACCTACGGATACATGACCACACGAAACAAAAAGCCCCGCAGGGGCGAGATTATCAATTTGCCGTAAACTAATCAATAATCAAATGAGTTATGTACAACTACTTTATCACATTATTATAAGGACAAAAGCAAATCAACCTGTTATTCCGCTAGAACATTCAGAAGAATTATACCGTTATATCTGGGGTATGATAAAAAATAAAAACGGCGTACTTTACCGTGTTAATGGTATGGAAGATCATGTTCATATTTTTGTGTCGATTCATCCGACTATAGCTCTTGCCGATTTTATGCGTGAGTTGAAAACCGAAACGAGTAAAATGTTGAAACGTACTGCCGGATTTGAAAATTTTATGGCATGGAGTGATGGATATGCCGCATTAACTTATAGTTTACAAGATAAAGATATGATAATTAATTACATAAAAAAACAGCGTGAACATCACAAAACGGTATCTTTCAAAGAGGAATTTATAGAATTTATTAGAACAATGGGACTTGTATTAGATGAAAGAGATTGGATACGATAATCTCGCCCTTGCAGGGCTTAGAAAAATTGGGTTGGGATTCTTCTGTCCGTAGGTTGCGCTTCGCTACACCTACGGTTATGCACATCACACCCCTGCGGGGTTAAGATTGAAAAACGAAAATTCCTTTGCAGGGCTTAGAAAAATTGGATTGAGATTTTGTCCGTAGGTTGCGTTTTGCTGTACCTATGGTTATGTACATTACATCCTTGCAGGGTTAAGATTGAAAAACGAAAATTCCTTTGCAGGGCTTAGAAAAATTGGATTGAGATTTTGTCCGTAGGTTGCGTTTTGTTGCACCTACGGTTATGTACATTACATCCTTTGCGGGGTTAATAACGAAAATTTCACTGAAATATTTGTATTTTTTTCCTTTTAATTTTAACTGATTTCCTACAATGAAATTCAAATCGAAAGCCGAAAAACGGGAACTCGATATGACATCGATGATTGACATTACATTTTTGTTAATCGCGTTCTTTATGGTTTTGATCAATTTCTCTGAAGCCGATACGAATGAACGGATCAGATTGCCAATCAGTGAACTGGCAAAACCGCCCGACTCTCCGCCAACAGAACCAATGGTTCTTCAAGTACTTAGCGACGGCAAGGTGATTTACGCCAACGCCGACTATGATATAGAAGGTTTGCGGAAAAAAATCGAATTTCAGTTGCGATTACTGAAATTGCTCAAAGTTCCAATCAAATCGGTTAATGTTATTATTCGTGCGGATGCGGGATGTGAAGCAGGAAAAGTTCAGGATGTGATCGAACTGTGCCAAAGTCTGAAACTTGAAAATTTCAAACTCCGCGCTAAACAAAATGATCAATAAATTAAGAAACAAGTCCGCAGATTTCGCAGATAAACACAGATTATTTACACAGATTATTTTCAAAAAAGAACTTCTAAAAACGACAAATTTATTTTTTATTAACCACAGAGGACACAGAGAGCACAGAGGAAATTTTTTTAATTGGAATCAAAATGTTATTTGACTTTATAATTAATTTTTGATTTAAAATAATTTTTAAAATTAAATTTTTCTTCTCTGTGAATTCTGTGTTCTCTGTGGTTAAATAAATTGTGCTTAAAAAGCCGGTTATTAGAAGTTACCAAAATAGGTTATTTTTAAATATAGAAAACAACGAAACCAATTATTAAAAATGAAACGGAAATTGTCAGGTCATAAAAAAGCCGAGTTGAATATGACGTCCATGATTGACGTGGTGTTTTTGCTCTTAATTTTTTTCGTGATGACGTTTAAGATTGTTGTTCCTGAGGGCGATTTCAATATTAAAATGCCGCCGGTTTCGCAACCGCGTGAAACAATTGATCTTCCGCCTGAACCGCTTCGGGTTCGTCTTTCCGCATCGCCGACCGGAAAATTGACAACGATTAGTCTTGGAGATCGTGTTCTTGGAACCAGTTTTACCGAACTGCGTAAACGTGTTCTTCAGATGATTCAGCAACGCGGCGGTCCCGATAAAGCCGCTGTTGAAATTGAACTGGCACCGGATGAAAAACTTCGATATGAATACGTCATCGAAGCAATTACCGCCGTAACCGGCGAAGTAAAAGACGGACAAATCTACAAAATTTGCGACAAAATCAAATTCGCTCCCCGACGTAAAGATAATCCACAATAATCAACCATGCTCGTAAAGTCAAAATATAATGCTTGTCAAAATCAAAACATTTTCCTTGCTTGGAATTGATGCGGTGCCGGTTGATGTTGAGGTTGATTGTGCCGACATAGGAATTCCGAAAACAATTTTGGTAGGACTTCCCGAAACAGTGGTCAAGGAAAGTACATTCCGAATTGAGCGTGCTCTTGAAAATTCCGGTTTTTTCAATCCCATTCACCGAACCGTTATCAATCTTGCTCCGGCGGATTTACCGAAACAGGCAGCGTCATTTGATCTTCCGATTTCACTTGGTCTTTTGGCGGGAAGCGGTCAACTTCCGGCGGCGGTGTTGAGTCAATATGCGGTTGTCGGCGAGTTGGCGTTGGACGGAACAATGCGTCCAATCAAAGGGGCGTTGTCTATTGCGTTGTCGGCACGCGAACTCGGTATCGAACATTTAATTGTTCCCGCAGAAAACGCATCTGAAGCGGCGGTTGTCGAAGGTCTGAATGTTATTCCGATTTCTTGTCTGACGGAAGCGGTTGGATTTTTGAACGGAGAAATTCAAATTGAACCTATTGCGTCGGTTGATTTGAGTTTTTTTGAACAATTAAGCGAATCCGAACATGATTTTTCCGATGTTCGCGGTCAAGAATCGGCAAAACGGGCAATGACGGTTGCAGCGGCTGGAGGTCATAATATGTTGATGATCGGTCCGCCCGGAACCGGTAAAACAATGCTTGCCAAACGGTTTGGAACGGTGTTGCCGAAACTTTCGTTGGAGGAATCGCTTGAAACAACGCGTGTGTTCAGTGTTTTAGGTCATCTCAAAAGTGATGTTCCGCTTATTGCAACGCGACCGTTTCGGGAACCGCATCACACGATTAGCGAAGCGGGACTTGTTGGCGGCGGTTCTCCGCCTAGTCCGGGTGAAATCAGTTTGGCACACAACGGCGTTTTGTTTCTTGACGAGTTACCGGAATTTAACCGCCGAACTCTTGAAGTGTTACGGCAACCGCTTGAAGACGGGACTGTTACAATTGCACGTGTTGCGCAAACAAGCACATTTCCGGCAAATTTCATTTTGATTGCGGCATTGAATCCGTGTCCGTGCGGTTATCGTAACGACCCGCGCCGGCAATGCCGTTGTTCGTCTTTGCAGATTGAACGGTATATCAATCGGATTAGCGGTCCGTTGTTGGATCGGATTGATATTCATATTGAGGTTCCGCCGGTCGATTATTCGGAACTTTCCACAACCGCTCCGGGAACTTCCAGTGCAGAAATTCGGACACAAGTTCTCGCCGCACGAACAATTCAAGCGGAACGATTCGCAAAATCGAAAATCCGTTACAACGCCGATATGTCGCATCGGCAAATTGTGAATTATTGTAAACTCAACGAATACGGACATTCTATTCTCAAAACAGCGATGGACGATTTTGGTTTGTCGGCGCGTGCTCATGACAAAATTTTACGGATTGCCCGAACAATCGCCGATTTGGAACATTCGCCAAATATCGAGCCGACACACCTTTACGAAGCAATTAATTACCGAACTCTGGATCGAAAACTCTGGAAATAAAATAATTGAAATAATTTTTAATCCCAAATTAAGAAAACAAGTCCGCAGATTGATGTTCCGGCGGTTAAAACTGCCGGCTACATTGGTAATGCCCTGCTGGGGTAATTTGAATCAATTATCAATTTATTTTGTAGTTAAGAAAATGGACAGTTACGATTTTATTTTGGCGAATAATTAAAATTTGTTACGCATGAAGATAATTCTTGGTATTGATCCGGGTTTGAACACGACGGGTTATGGGGTGATAGATGTTTCGAGCGGCAAGGTTCGTTTGCTTGAAGCGGGAGTTGTGCGTAGTCAGTCGAAACATTTGACCGCTAAAGTCGGTGAAATTTACGACGGTATTCGGGAAGTTCTTGAAACGTTTAAGCCGGATGTTGTTGCGATGGAGCAACTTTACACGCATTATGATCGTCCGACCACTGCAATTTTGATGGGGCATGCGCGTGGTTGTATTTGTCTGGCGGCGAACCAATCGGGGCTTGACGTGGTTTCTTACGGGGCAACGAAAGTCAAAAAGATTGTAACCGGAAATGGTCGGGCAACAAAGGATCAGATTCAGCGGGCGATCAAGTTGGAGTTGAATTTAGCGACATATCCTGAGCCGCCGGATGTTGCGGATGCGTTAGCGATTGCGCTTTGTCATTTTTATCATGGTCATCTTGGAGTTAATGTGAAACCGTCTGAATCTTATCAAGGTATTGACCGTCTTTTCCCAAACGATATTTCACGCCGATAATTTGAGGTTTTTGTAATCTGGCAACTTCTAAAAAGTTATTTTTTAGAAGTTGCCATTAAATAACGTTTTGATTCCAATTAAAAATTCCTCTGCGTTCTCTGTGTCCTCTGTGATTAAATAAAAAACCAGTTTTTAGAAGTTACCTTATGAATAATTTTTTAGAGATGCTCATTTATTGGTCTTATATTCTATAATCGAAAAATTTTACCTTTTTTATCCAAAGTATTGACTCTATTGGTTGTGATGGTAGAATAATCGTTGAAGTTGATAAAAATAACCTGTTTGTGATTGTCTATTGCGGGCAATTGCGGGTTATTTTGTCTGCGTGTTTTTTTCAGAGATAAAGTAATTTATTTCTGAAATGGTTGTTCCATAACTTTTCACAAAGGAGTTTATTATGACGAAAATGTTTGTTTACCTTTCTGTAGTATTGTTGTTTGTTTTTGCGGCGGTCAATGTTTCTTCGGCAGAAGAAGCCGTTCATCAAACAAACGTGGTTACCGAATCTGTTGTTGCTCCGTGCGATTGCAGTGTTCCCCATTTTGATCCGTGTCACCCGCCAGTGGTGTATCGTCGGGGACTTTTCGGTGTTTACCGTCCGGTTATTTACGGAGCACCGGCTTATTATCCGGTTTATCCGCGATATGTCCGTGTGTGGCATCCGGTTTATCCTGTTTACCA
>JAISNF010000023.1 GCA_031276415.1 Planctomycetaceae bacterium | reverse complement strand
TCAGTAATCATTATCCAGACTTCACCGCCTTCGTGTTTCCCTTCAAGCGTAACGGTTCCGGTTTCCGGTTTCCCGCTTTTGATTCGGTCTTCCGGCAATTCAATACCATGATCACAACTGTTGCGAACAATATGAACCAAAGGATCCGCAATCTGCTCAATCACCGTTTTGTCAACTTCGGTTTCTTCTCCGACAAGATTCAACTTGATTTTTTTACCCGATTTTGTCGCCAAATCATGAACCAATCGAATCATTTTCCGAAACGTTGCCGAAAGCGGAATCATTCGAACTGCCATCGCAACATCTTGTAAATCATCACAAATTCGGCGAAGTTGGTGTTTTGCCCGATTATAATATTCGTCTTCAACCTGAGAAACCGCCGGACAACGCGTAACCATTGACTCGGCAATCACAAGTTCGCCGACAAGATTGATAAGAATATCAAGTTTGTGCAAATCAACCCGAATATCCTGTTTTCCCTTTTGAGTTCCGGCGGCACTCGCCGCAGGTTTCGCGGCAACATGATCAGCAGCATGATCAGCAATATGATCAGCATCACTATTGGGCAATACGTCAGAGACTTGAAGCGGTGTTTGGGAAATATTTGGGGAAATACTTTGAGAAATACTTTGAGAAATATTCTGTTTCGCCGAAACATCGGAAGTTGCAGCCGGTGTTGCAACAGGTTGGGCAATTGCCGCAGATACTGCGGATGAAGACGATGAAGTTGATGAAGTTGAAACATTGGACGAAGCGGGAATATTCGGCGTTGTTGCATTCGGCACAGACAACGGCACAGCCGACGGTACAGACGAAGCCGGATTAACCTGATTGCTAACTTCTTGTCCCATTAAGGCATTCAATGCCCGAATATGATAATTCAAATCTTTAATTGTTCCTGAACCGCCTTCTTCAAGGTCTTTGACGGCATCGCGGAGAACATCAAGCAAACTGAGCAATTTTCCGACATTTTTTTCGTCCGGTTTAATTTCGCCGTTTCGCAATGCATCGAGAAGCGTTTCCATTGTGTGGCTGAGATGTTCCAGATGGACAAGTCCCATGAAACCGCAATTGCCTTTGAAACTATGAATGTAGCGGAAAGAATCTTTGAGCGGTTCTGCGGAATCAACATTTTCGTCTAAAACCAGCAACAATGCTTGTTCGGCGGCGTCGAGTTGTTCGGTGGCTTCGGCGACAAATCCGTGCCGCATTTCCGGTGAAAGTTGCAAGGCGACAAGTTCCGGTTGTTCGACCGGTTCCGCAACTATTTTCGGTTCAGCAGATTCAACAGGTTCAATGGGTTCAACAGGTTTGGCGGGTTCGGCAACAGGATCAGGTTCGGTTTGGTTGGAAAAATCCAGTTCTGCGGCGGAAATCGGTTTGTGAACCGGTTCATTGGCAAGTATTTCAAAGGAGAGTTCTTCCTTAGAATTAGCGGAAGAACCAGCGGAATCGGCAACAGGGATTATGTGTGAGGGAGTTGGAGTTGCGGAGGAAGATGCGGAAGGAGTACTGCTG
The DNA here is from genome assembly GCA_031276415.1 of Planctomycetaceae bacterium. Taxonomy (GTDB): domain Bacteria; phylum Planctomycetota; class Planctomycetia; order Pirellulales; family Thermoguttaceae; genus WRKP01. Next base: position 13,138 of record JAISNF010000023.1, on the reverse strand, counting down.
CCAAGTTCACTGTCGTCAACCGGTTCACCGGCAACATGTTTTTTGAGAACAGCGATAATTGCCTGAGCCGGTTCTGTAAAACCTTCATCGTTTCCGCTTTCTTCGATATGCACCAACATTTCGCGGAACAAATCAAGTGCTTTGCAAAGAGTTGCGGTGATTTGGACGGTTAAACTTGATTTGCCGTTGCGGATTTTATCTAAAAGGGTTTCGGCTTCATGTGTTACTGACGTAACGGTCGTCAGTGCGAGAAAACCGGCGCTTCCTTTCATTGAGTGAAAGAGGCGGAACACGGAGTTAATTAGTTCTGAATCGACGGTTCCGGCGTCGGTGGCTCCGTTGTTGATTTCGATCAATGTTGGTTCGATCTCATCAATATATTCACGGGCTTCCTGAACAAATTCCAATATCAATGACATATCGTTCATTTCGATTTTTCTCCCAAACAAGAGATGTAGGCATAGTTAGGCATAGTTTTATCGACGAATAACAAGACTATTTATACCATTATACAACAAATAAACCAATGCGTGAATCGGGGGAAAATGTTTGGAGTATTTCCTAAGATATTTTTTTTCGAAATATTCAGACTTTTCCGATTATTTGAAAAACTCCTATTTTCCAGAATTACAGACATCTTGGTAATAGTTAATAGTTAGTAGTTAACAGTGAATAGTTGCGCAAGCGGAATAATTTGTCTGAACTGTGATTTCGTGTGATTCGTGTGATTGGGATAATTGGGATGATTGATTAAGATTGCCCCAGCGGGGCAATTTCCAAAATAGCGATGGGTTTTAACCCATCGGAATTATGAACCAATCGGGTCATGATTCTGTATTTCCTACGTTTTTGTCCGGCGGGTTAAAACCCGCCGCTACATTGGGATTACCCCTAATTGGGGGCAATTGGGAAACGTCAATAATTCCGCATTGCGAAACTATCCGCTATCAACTCTCAACTATAAACTCTCAACTATAAACTATAAACAAAACCTCATTCCCACCTAATTTTTCCGAACAAAAACAACCTCAGTAGCAAAATTAAAAATAACACACAACAACCTCATTACCTCATTTGGGAACTCTAAAAACCACAAATATATTTTTATTAACCACAGAGAAAAGAGAATTAGTCCGCAGATTACGCAGATGGACGCAGATGAATTTTAAAATTATCTGCGTCCATCTGCGTAATCTGCGGACGCTTTTTTCTGTGAACTCTGTGTTCTCTGTGATTAAATAATCTGTGGTTAAATAAACTGTGGTTAAATAAAGAGCCGGTTATTAGGAAGTTACCTGCTGAAATAATTACAAAATTTTTTGGTGGAATTTGTGGAATTGATTGACAAAATATTGTCGGTTTATTACGATAGCAGGAGTTTTCGGAAATATATGAGTCGGTACACCGGATTTTCAGTAGATTTTCAGTGAAAACATCGGAACTTTTGTTAAAAGTTTCGGAATGTATGAATTATTTTGTTGTTTTTCGTTGTTTTTTATAAACATCTTTCACCAATATTTCGCCGGAATATCACACACTTTATTTGTTATGACAAAAATTTTATTGATTTTTCCTTTCATTTTGTTAATATCCTTGCCCGTATCGCTAACCGGTTGCGGCGGTAGTAAAAAAGCAGTTGCAAAAAAAGATTACGGCAAACCCGTTTGGCTTAAAGTTGATGAATCCAAATTCGCCCCGCTAAGCGAAGATGCAACCAACCTCGAAAATGGAACTGTTACCGTTTACGATCCCGAAGGTTGGGAACGCCTGCCACGCGGTTCTGTTAAAGCCCCAAAAGGTTTCAAATCCGTCATTGTGTTCAAAAAAAGCGGCGCAACATTAATGATGACCAAAAGCGAAGGTACCAAAGATTTGCCCGATCTGGATGAAGAAAATATTGAAGAATTTGCCGACGGAGCACAACAAAAATTTAAATCATCCGTCAAAATGGTCAAATTAGGCGATAAAGTCGGCGTTTATTTTTCACGGCGTGTCGCCGATGCGCAACGTCTTAGCAAATATTATGACCGGCGAATTGTTGCAACAACAATCAACGGCGGTCTTTTTACTTACGAATTGATCGCCGATCAGGGAAAAATTAATGAACCGCTTCAAAATACTTTATTTGCCGTGATTTCCAAAACACAATTTGAAAATTCTTCAACAGATGAAACAAATGAAAATGAAACAGATAAAGAAACAGTTGATAAAACAATTGACAAAACAGATAAAAGTGTTGCCGATATAACACCGAAATCTGTTACGCCACAACCAACTACATCACAACCAACTGCGCCGGAATTAACTGCAACAGAATTAGTTGCGGCAAAACCTGTTGTTGCGGAAACTGTTACAGCGGAAACAAAATCAGACAGTAAATCTGACAATAAACCGGAACCAAAACCAGAAGACATTGCGGCGGTAAAACCGGCGTTGGAAAAAACAGCGGAAAAGTCTGTGGAAAAGTCAACGGAGAAATCTGCAGAGAAATCAGCAGAGAAATCAACGGAAAAAACTTCCTCTGATCTTGTTGTGAAATCAGGTTCGCCGGAAAAAAAATCTGAGACAAAAAAATCTGAGACAAAAAAACCGGCTCCTAAAAAATCAACGAAAAAAGGAAATACAAAAGATATTCTCAATGAACTGGACGCTTTGTTAAATTAGCAGAAAGTTAAATTGAGTAAAAACGAATTGTGAATACTTAAATTTTCTCATAAGGATATTAAAAATGAACAACCTCTCAGCAACGCCCATACAATTCAACAAAGGGAACACAGTCGGAATTGATCTTGGGACAACTTATTCGACGCTTGCCCAAGTCAACGATGAAGGCGAACCAATTCCAATTCCAAACGAAGACGACGATGTGGAAACAGCAAGTCTGATTCTTCTCGCGGAATCAGGTCGGGTTATCGTTGGTCCCAACCGAAATCGGGCGGCTATCGAAAAACCGGAAAATGTCGTGGAACGAATTAAACGTCACATGGGCGCAACAGAATTTAACCGGACATTCGACGGTCATGAAATTACGCCGGAATTTATTTCCGCATTGATTCTCAAAAAATTGAAACAAGATAGTGAACAGAAAATCGGTTTGATTGCCAATGCGGTAATTACTGTTCCGTATTATTTCAACGACACACGCCGGAAAGCCACACAAGATGCCGGACAAATTGCGGGATTAAACGTTATTGATATTATCAATGAACCGACAGCAGCGACATTGACTTATGCCTGGCATCGCGGCGAATTGGGAGTTGCTCATTCGCCGGATTTCAAAAAACGCCGGATATTGATTTATGATCTTGGCGGCGGAACTTTTGACTCAACTCTGGTCGAATACACTCCAACTCATTTTCACGTTTTAGCAACAGATGGTGATGTCGAATTGGGCGGTGTTGACTGGAATGAACGGATTCTAAACTATCTCTGTGACGAATTTAAGGAAAAACATGGTCTTGATCCGCGTGAATCCGCTCAAATGGTTCAGATGCTTCGTAACGATTGCGATTTAGCCAAAATTGAATTGACACAAAGAGCGGAGGTTGTTATTCCGTTTCGTTACGAAGGCAAGGCGATTACGATTCGGTTGACGCGAGCCAAGTTTGACGAATTAACGGCTGATTTATTGCAACGAACTATTGACACGACAGATTTTGTGATTGAACAGGCGCAACTTAAATTTTCTGATCTTGACGCCATTGTTTTAGTGGGCGGTTCAACTCTGATGCCTCAAGTTCGGGAACGCCTCAAAGAACATACAGGAGTTGCGCCGTATATTCATCCTGATCTTGATCCGCACACGGCAGTTGCGCGTGGAGCGGCAATTCATGCGGCAATTCTCGAAGCACGTTATCACGCCAGTGATTCACGATTCGGAGATCGAATCAAAAAATTATTGGTCGGAATTCGTCAGGAAGATGTTAATTCGCACGGACTTGGTATTGTCGCTATGGATCCGCGTACAAAAAAGGCAATCAATCATATTATGATTCCGCGCAATACGACATTGCCGTTTGAAGTTACACAAACATTTCAGACAAATAAAGAAAATCAAACTCGCGTTTCTGTTCAGGTTCTTGAAGGCGATGCGCCTGATCCGGTTGCTTGTTCGTTGCTTGGAAAATGTACGATTACTAATTTGCCGGAAAATCTCAAAAAAGGTTCTCCGGTTGACGTAACTTATTCCTTCGATAAAAACGGGCGGATTTCAGTTAACGCCAAAGAAAAATCATCCGGTCAGGCAGCAGTGATTGAAGTAGAACGGCGAGGAACTCTTACCGATCAACAAGTTAATTCATTCACTCAACTGGCATCAGAATATACCGTCGAATAAATTCGTTTGGAATTTTTGATTCGTGAATTGTAAACTGTTAATAATTACAATAATAATTACAAATCACAAAATATAATTCACAAATTCCAAATTACAACCATCAAATCACAAACTCCAAATCCCCTTTCCATTATGGCTGTCCAACAATGGTATTATCGGAAAGGAACGGCTCGATTCGGACCGGTTTCCAGTGCGGATATTAAAAAAATGGCAACTGAAGGCAAATTGGAACCAACCGATTTGTTGCGCGGTGTTGGAATGACCGAATGGGTTGCCGCTTCAAAAATTAAAGGGCTTTTCCCAATTCCGCAAGCAAAATCCGTAACTCCGCAAAAAACGGAAGTTAATGACGAATTGGGACTTGCGCCTTTGGAACCAATAAAACAAGATGCTGCTCCTGCAACAAAATCAGCGGCAAAACCTGTTTCACAAAATCCAACAACAAAACCCGTTTCACAAAATCCGGCAGCAAAACACGTTTCACAAACTCCGACGACAAAACCTGCTTCACAAAAACCGGTTGTAAAATCAGCGTCCAACACTTCAACAACAGTAAAACCGGTAACACAAAAACCGGTTTCCAAACCGATACCAACACCGCCCAATTCTGCACGAAAATCGCCGTTGCCGCAAGTACCGCAACCTGTAACACCAACCAGACCACCCGCAACACCACAAATTCCGGTTATTCCAACGGCTCCGCAACCATTTGCGGCTGCAAATACTGCTTCAAATATTTCTGATCCGTTTGCTCAATTCGGTTTCGATCAGCCAATACCGAATCCTCCGTTTGCATTGGGAACCGGCGGTTTCGGAAATCTCGACAACCTCGTTGCTCTTGAAAAACAAGGACAAACCATTTACCGCGAACCAACTGTTTCCGTTGAACCGGATCCTTTCGCAAAAAAGGAAACAACTCAATCGGTTACGAAATCAGATTGGGTTGCGGATTTAGGACCGGCTGGTGTGATCTTGGTATTTTTGTCGCCTTTTGGGGTCATGTTAATTCTTGGTTTCCTTTGTGGGGCGGTTTACGCATTGCGAATGTATATTATGGGAATCATGGCTTACTTTATGGCAATGGCTTTTATTTTCAGTATGACTTCCGGTGTTACTAAAATGTCAGGATTTTTCGCCGGAAATTGTCTGCTCAAATTAAAAATCAAAAGTGAAATTTTCTCACTTGGTTATGGTGCGTTACTGGGACTTTTTTCGCTCTATGTTTTTATGGCGGGACACATTTGGATGACGATCAATGCCAACCCTTATCGTGGTATGGGTTTTAATAAAAACAAAGCAGAAATACAGGAAATGAATGACGATCAAAATCTCATGTTAAGACCGGATGAACCGGCACCTCTTGACGATCAGGATTTTGTCCCGTTCGCCGCACCGGAAAATGCAGCAGAAAATGTAGCGGAAACAGAAGAAAACAAAGAAGAGGAAGAAGAAAAAAATATGGAAGAAAATGTAAACGACGAACTTGAACTCTTTGCGGATCCGGAGGAACAAAAAAAATGGGAAGCGGAACAAATGGAAATGAAAGAATCTGCAGAAAGATTGATGGATATTGCTGATAAACTTGAAAATGGTATTTCAATTTTTGCATCATTTTCACCTTTTTATGTTTTCCTTTCTTTTTTACCGTTTGGTATTTTGTTGTGGCCTGTCAATGCTTGTATTCTAGTTTTGGGTACTGCCCACGCAACATGGACATCAAATCTCGGTTATGACCCGACAAAAGGAGGAATGTAATAATTGCCCAAAACCATGAAATATTCTACAATTCATAAGTATAGAAATATCGGCGTAATAGTGTAATACTTTGCATGGACAAATTTAAAAACAAAAATAAATCAAATGATACTTGAATTAAAAATTAAAAATTTTCTATCGTTCAAAGAAGAAACGATATTTAGTTTTGAGGCGACCAAAGATAAAACTTTTGAAAATTATCAAGTTGTTGAAGTTGCTCCTGGAACTCGAATATTAAGGTTGGCAATATTATACGGAGCAAACGCTTCTGGAAAAAGCAACTTGATAAAAGTGTTTGATTTTATTCAATCTTTTTGGTTCAATAAACCGGAAAATAAAGATAAATCAACCGGTGTTACGCCATTCTTATTAGATAAAAAAACGCCGCAAAAAACGTCCGAATTTTCGTTGACGTTTTATGTTGAAGGAATCAAGTACGAATATTATCTTGAACTTGATAGGAAAAATGTTATTTCGGAAAAACTGTTCGTTTATTCCGGTTCTCATGCCGACTTGATTTTTAACCGTAAACTAAATAAAAACGTTTCGGATATAACATTTAATTCTAAACGAATTAAAATAAACAAAACGGCAAAAGATGAAATTACAATAAAATGTTTAACAAATATGTCTGTTTTTGCGGCTTATAATCAAGTCAATGTAGAAATAGAGGAAATAGAAAATGTTGTAAAATGGATAAAAGCACATTATAAATTGCCGCATATTGAATCCAATACGAAACTTTTGAATTATGCCGAAAATGCAATTTCTGAAAACCAAACTCAAAAAGATTTTATCCTAAATTTCCTCCAACAAGCAGATTATAATATTACAAATATCAATACGGAAATTATCGTAAGACCAATATCTGATAAAGAATTAGCAACAATAATAAATTTTGCCACAAATATATCCGACAATAAAAAAGAACGCATAAAAAAAGAGAAAACGATAAAAGCATCAAAGACAGAATTTGAACATAAAATTGTGAATAAAACCGGAAAGGAAGAATTTTATAAGTTGTTAAAAACGGATCAATCACAAGGGACGTTACGCACATTCGGATTAGCGGGAGTAATTTGTGAAACAATAGAATCAAATGCGTTTTTAGCAATCGATGAAATTGAATCGTCTTTACATCCGCGATTGGTAGAATTTATTATCGAAGATTTTCTTAAACACAAAGGACAATCACAATTATTATTGACAACACATTATGATGGACTTTTGGAAGAAGATGATCTGTTACGAAAAGATAGCATCTGGTTCACCAATAAAAAAGAAAACGGTTCAACAGAATTGTATTCGTTGGCTGATTTCAAAGGCGTTGATCGTATTAGTTCGTTACAAAAAGCATACAAATATGGTAAATTTGGAGCCACGCCAAATATTTAAAATGATGAGTAGCAGAAAACAAAAATTCCGAAAACAAGAAACCGGAATATACATAATCGGCGAAGGAATAACAGAACGATATTATTTCGCGCATGTCAAGAAAATATTTAATTTTCGTTATATTATCAGACCTCGTTTTTTTGATAATACCAATATTGCCGCAATGGAGAAAAAAATAGACGAATTATTGCGTGCAAATGCAGATATTTTTGTAATTTGCGTATTTGATTCCGACGTTTCCACTCACAACGAACATGAACGAAAAAAACTAGAACAACTTCAACAAAAATACCAAAATAATGAAAATCTTATTTTATGTAATAGTTTACCTTCGATAGAGTATTGGTTTCTATTACATTATGAAAACACCAATCGCCATTTTAATAATGCCAAAGCAGCCGAAACAGCATTGAAAAGGTACATAAACAATTACCAAAAAACGGAGCATTTTCTCGAAAATGAAAAATGGGTAAAAGATTTGTGTGCAGAAAATAAATTGCAAGATGCAATTAAACGAGCCCAAAAATTCGTTCCAGAATACGGTTCATATTCAAATGTACATAAAGCGTTTGAGATTTTATGTAATTCTAATCGCTGACATCTAATTATAAATCGAACAATAACGTTTGGTTAGGCGGTTAATTTTTTTGAGTTGTTTATTTATTGAGGTTGTTTATTTCTGTGTCGATTTCTGTATGTAAATAGCACGCATCAAGAATTTCCTTGTAGGCGAGCATTAGTTCGTTTTTTCGTTCACTAATATTTTTTTCATCTTTTTTGTGTACATTTTCAAGAAGCCGTTCAAAAATAATCACCGGATTCAAATCTTCCAACTTTTCCGGTGCCGCTGTTCGTAACGGTGTTGAAGTTGCGAACCGGTCATAACGGATACGAATAACAATAATCTTTTCTTTTTTTGCAAAAATTGTTTCGTTTACTTCCGTAACAATATCATTGATTTTTCGGATCAAATCCGGTTCCGGTTGCGTTCCTGTACAAATAATTTCAACAAAAATATCCGATTCGACGGCTGTTTCCGGTAACTTGTTTTGCAATTCTGGATCGGTTAATGTTTCGCAAATCTTTTCAAAATCGCCTTCAATACGAACAATCTTTGAAAAAACAGGAACAGAAATTGGTTCCACTGTTGGAGTTCGACCGTCGAAATCAACATGGAAAACAAATTTTTTCTGACCCGCTTCGTCAAAACTCATCGGAATCGGCGAACCGCTGTAACGCCGTGATGTTTGATGAGCAACCGTTTGAGGAATGTGCAAATGCCCAAGTGCAAGATAATCAATTTCGTTTGGAAAAATATCGTTTCCTAATTGACCAAGTGTTCCGACATGAATATCACGAACTCTTTCCGAAGTTTTTCCGCCCGCAACAAAAAGATGTCCCGTAACAACAAGAGGAATTGTCCGATTTATGTTACGGCGTATTGTTTCCGCCGCCGCACAAACCTGTTCGTAATGACGGCGAATACCAACAATACATTGATTTTCTTTTTCTTCGGAAGATTCACCTGTTTCACTAATTCTAATATCACGGTCACGCAAAAACGGAACCGCCGCAATAATCATTGCCGGTTCCTGATCGGAATTATTTACAACAATAATTTCATCTTCCGCTTGACCGGCAATTCCAATAACATAAATATTCAATTCACGCAACAAAATTTTCGGAGCGTCAAGAAATGCAGGCGAATCATGATTGCCCGCAATAATTACGGTTGCGCGGCAAACCGAAGAAACTTGTTGCAAAAACCGATAATACAACATCTGACTTTCAGGACCCGGCGTTCCTGTATCGAAAATATCGCCGGCAACAATCAATACGTCAACAGATTGACTTTTGAGTAACTCAAGAAGCCAATCAAGAAATGCAACCGATTCTTGTTTCCGCGACCGACCATTCCAAATTTGCCCCAAATGCCAGTCCGATGTATGGAGAATACGCATAAAATAGTAACTTCTTTAATTGTTTTCAAAATAAAAATGAAAGTAATATTTTTAAAATAATATTTCAACAAAATGTTCGTCAATATCATTTAACGCACAAAATTGATTATCGGTTTCTTAATCCGATAATGTAATCGGATTGAGATTTTCCGAGTTGGATTTTACCTTCTTTATCGGGTTTTATTTCCTGTACAGTTTTTGAATTTAATTCGTAAACAATAATCTTTTTCCAATGTTCAGGTCGTTCCAAATGAAGTGTTACGTTTTTGGGTTGGACGTTGCGAAAATAATAAGGGCGGTCATCTGTACTATAATTTTTGATTCCGCCGACGATATTTCTCAAATACAAAACCGCAGATTGACCGTCATCGGAAAGCAGCGTTGCGAGATCCCAACCGGTTTCCGGTTTCGCAACTGTTGGTTTCATTGTTTCGGAAATCTGAATTTCTTCGGCTTTGGTTGTCATCGCATCCAAACAAACAGCATAATTTTTGTCTTCACCTTTGGGCGGCGTATCAAAATCAACACCAAGTTCAAGTAAACGTTTCGCAATATTCGTTGCGTTTTGATTTGCGTTTTGCCCTTTTGCCGGCATCACAACGGCAACAGAAGGACGTCGGCGTTTCATTATTTTCAAATCAATACCAAGTGCTTCAATTACCGGAGTAATTTTACTAAACTCCCCGATAATATTTTCATGAATAATTGTCCAATATAGCGAAGCGTTACCGCCGGCGCAAAATGTCATCCAAATATGATCCCGTGCTGCTAAAACCAGTTGTTCTGCGCAACGTTTTTCAGCAGGAATATGCTCGTCATAGACACCGCCTTCACCGGTACCGAATGGAATTTTTGTTTGGGCTGTCCATTTTGCTTTTATAAAAAATACTGTTCCCATATCGGCATTTGCCTGACCGTTATTGTACGAATGGAATGCGATCAAATCGGCGGAACTGTTTCGCCAATCAATCGGTGTTGCCCAATTCATTGGATCGGGATTGCCAAGTATTAACGTACAAGGATCAATAGATCGGATAAACGTTGCCATTTCCTGACACCACTCTTGTGGAAAATGATGCATTTCATTTTCAAATTCGTAACAAAGAACTTCTTCACGACCGGCAAGAATGGGGATGAGTTCCTTCAAATAATCTTTATGACACTGAATCACATCCGCATCATTATAACGGATCAATTCATTTTCAATAAGATGACCGTCCACCAAAAAACGTTTCCGATAAGAAGGAAGTTTTTCGAGTTCTTCGGGCGTGTAATGCGGTAGAACAACTTTTTTGAGAATTGCCTGATTATAATAAGGCGGTTTTTGGTAATCTTCGAAAAGAACAATATTGAACAAAATATTGCGCGGTCGCGCAAGATCGAAAAGATGAAGAACCGCCTGAAGTTGTACGGGATCGACTCGACCGACTATATCCATATTTCGTAACATCAAACGGAGCGTATTGACACCATGCGACCGGCAATGATCCAGATATTCGGTAACTTTTTTCTCAACATCTTCTTTCCAGGGAAAACCGTGCAAATAAGGTAAATCGCCACACGGAAACAAATCAATTGACCGATGAATCACTCCATCGGCATTGGGTTTGGCGTGAGACCAATTGGCGTAAAAACCGCCGACAGGATAAAAAAGTGAACCGTCCGGTGAAATTAAATAGCCGTTTTCGTTCAAACGAATTGTATTTTGCCGATAGCCGACTGTTGTAAATTGTGTTGTTCCAAAAATTCCGTTTTCGTCGGTTAATCGAATACGATGAGTCGTAAGCGGTTTGGTGGAATGACGTACAGAAATCGAAACCGTTTCACCGCGAAGCGGTTTATCCGGCGAAATAATAGAACCGCCTTGATCTATCTCCCATTTCGGTTTCGCAATATTAACCGGAATTTTGTTGCCGAAACGATCAACACCAATAATTTTAAGCGTTAAAGGTTTATCACTTTTGGCATCGGTAAATTCTTTTACAAAAAGTTGATAGGCGGTTAAAATATCGGGAGTTACGTTAAACTTTCCTGAAACGGGAAACATCGGTTGTCCGAGATCGTCGGCAATTCCTACTGTCCAATCGGAATGCCCAGCCTTTTCGATTGGCGGGAGTGTGATTTTCAAATGTCCTTTTGTATCCGGTTTTGATTCACCGATTTTTGTTTGAGTTATTTTTGTTACCCAAAGAACCGACGGCAAAGAAGTCAATGGTTTATTGTTTTTATCCAAAACGGAAAGAGAACATTCGGTTTGGATTCCGGCTTTTGTTGTTGGGGGAACATCAACGCGGATTTTTGTAATTTGATTTCGGGTTTCGACAGCGGGTCGTGAAAAAACAGGTCCGCTGATAATTGTCGGCAAAGCGGGAAGAATACGTACATAATCGATTTCCGCAACCGTATTAGGTTGCTTTTTGATTGGATCAATTCGTAAGGCACGAAATTTTCTGCCATCCCAAAAATCGGGAAACAGTTTACTTAAATCGAAACGAAAAACTTGCGGTTCTGTTCCGTGAACGACAAATTCATGCCGCCGATAGTTACTACTTTCATCGGTAATAAAAAAAGCCCATTTTGCATTGTTACAGGATTGTTTGAGGCGGATTTCCAGAAATTGAAACATTTTGGAATTGATATTCAGACTTTTCGGATTATCGGAAAGGTTCCACATATTGCCGTAAATAAAATAGACATCGTTACCGAGAATCGGAATTTTGAGCCAACCGTTTTCGACAGAAACGTTGCCGTATTGATTTCGGGAATTGCCGAAACTTGTAATGGACGAAGTTTGACCGTCTTCAAAATCCCATGCTGTTTTTAATTGACTTGCGGCGAAATCGTTCTTCACTTTTGGTTTTTCGTTCAAAATTGGTGATGCGGACATTTCTTTACCGCGATAAGCGACGATATACTTTGATTCGCCGTTCAATGTAACATAATAGGCTTCGGCGTCTTTGAAATACGGCAACGGTTTTTCCGGTTCAGCGGGATTGAGAAACAAAAGGGGGGCTTCCATATTTTCCAAAACGGTATTACCTTTTATTGGAATAGTGACGAAAGAATTTTTTGGCGAATCTGTTGTACAGATTTCAAAAAGTTGTCGTACTTCCGCTTTTGGAACTTGCCAGGCAATAGTTGTTGCGGCAATAACCAAATTACATAACTGTACAGCGAGAATGAAAATGAAAATTCTTAACATGGTAAATCTCCTTAACATGGTAAATTATTGTAAAAAAATAAACAGGGACTTTTTATGAGTAACTCTACAAATTTATTGACAGAATTATTCTGACATTTTTTCGCGGATTTTCTTTCCGGTATCGAACGTAACGGTAACTGGTTTGGAACCGGAAGTTTCGAGTTCATGCGGTGTTGTTTGAGGATTGGCGTATTGCTTGTCAACAAGCCGGTAGGTTGGCAAAACTTCATTCTGTGATTTTGCCATCCAAGCGGGAAAACTCGGATCATTTTCATCTGGACGCGGCGGTAACTTACTTGGTTCGGTTTCGGTTTTTGTAATCAGGACTTTGAATTTGCCCGCAGGAACACCGTCATATCGACCATTTGTTCGGATTTCCGCAACACCATTTGCATCGGTTCGTCCGCCGCTAACCCATTCTTGTGTGCCGGACGTTACCGAATGTAATGAAACGTTTGCTCCTTCTAACGGAGTCTGATCTTGTGTAAT
>JAISNF010000012.1 GCA_031276415.1 Planctomycetaceae bacterium | reverse complement strand
GCGGAAACCTTCCGCTGAAACGCGGAAACCTTCAGCGGAAACGCGGAAACCTTCAGCGGAAACGCGGAAACCTTCAGCGGAAACGCGGAAACCTTCAACGGAAACGCGGAAACCTTCAGCAAACTCGCAAAAAAATCTTTCGGCAAAAGGCTTTCATCTGCGAATCGCCTACTTCCGAATTGCTCAATCCACAGGAACAATTACTTCTTTCTTTTATCTTTTATCTTAACACGTCCCAGTTTTCGTTGTTCGGCGGCTTTTTCCGACACTTCGCGAATGAGTTTCGCGAAAAAACCTTCTTTCTTTTGATTTGGAGTATTTTTGTTTTTGGCGTTTTTGGGATTTTTTTTCCGATCTTTTATGTCGGTTGTTGTTGGTGTGATTTCGTTGGGGGTGTTTTCAACCGGTTTTTTGGGAATAAACCGCCGCTCCAACAATCCCCATGTTGTAGAAACAATAAAATAAATGCAAAGACCACTTGGTATTTTGAAAAACATAAATCCCATAAAAATCATCATGTATTGCATCATTTTCCGTTGCAGCCGCATTTGCTCATCGGTAGGCGGCGGCATCATCACCGCCTGTTGAATCAGAAACAAAACAATTGTCAGCAACGGCAACAAATTAAAATAAGGTCCCAGTGCAAAAATGGCGAAAAAATTGGTGCCGGTGCCGGTATTGAAACTCGCCCACCCGATAGAAGCCCAGAACGAACTCCAATCAAAAAGCATGTCCGGTGCGGAAAGATCACTGCACCAGCGGAAAGTCGAGGAGATTAACGGTGTTCCGTAAAGTCCGGCGTCAATCGATAACGCTTTATACAAGCCAATAAAAATCGGCAATTGAATGAAAACCGGCAAACAACCGCTGAATGGATTATAGCCGTGTTTTCTATACAAGGCTCTGGTTGCGTTTGAGCGGGCTTGCAAATCGTCTTTATATTTCTCGTTAATCGCCTTCATTTCCGGCATAATGTCTGCCATTTTGATTGCGCCCAATGCCTGTTTAATACTTAACGGAAACATCAAAAGCCGCACACAAATAGTCAATGCAATAATTGCCGCCGCATAACTCATTCCGAGTGAATGAAAGAAATGCAACACCGCCAGCAATGGTTGAGCGGCAAACCAAAACCATCCGTAATAAAGAGTTTCACTAAGTTGATGTTCCGCAAGAATCGCTGTATCTTTGGGACCGACAAAAACAGAATAATGATGATTTAATTCTTCTTCGGGTTGCAGAATTTTTTCCTGACTCCATAACCGAAATGAAACATCGGTTAATTTATTCCATTCCGTGTTTTTTTCACCGACGCGGATTGGAAAGGAACGGGAATGCCATAAATGGTCGCTTTTTTGATTTTGGGGTTTCAGCGTACACTGAAAATACAGCGAATCAACTCCGATATAATCCAATGGTTCAGCGATCCAGGGATTATCATTCTTATCATTTCCGATGAAGGAGTTGGCGATTAACTGGTTTGTGTTATTGCGGAAGCGAACAACAATATCACGGATTCCGTAGGCTTGTCTCCAACTAGGACCTGTTTTTTGAGCATACCAACCGCCTTCCAACGGCAAACCGGTGGGACCATCGAGTTGATAAGCGATCTTGTGTTCTTTGGTGTCGAGATTACGGATTTTAATCTGAAATGTTAATTCATATCCGTCTCCGATAGAAGGCGTTTTTCCTTCAACCTGTTTGATTTTTTCCAAACGATAAGTTTTAACCATTTCAAGATTCCAATTAGGAATGGTGCGGCGAAACGATACTTCATCTTCTGCTGCGCCGCCGACAACTTCCCAAGATTCCTGCCGCAACGATACGCCGGAAAGTTCCAGATTAAGTGTGGGGTCACGCGGAACAATGCCTCGAATTGCGGAATTACTAACTTTGAGACTTGCGGGAAAATCAAGTTGCCGATCATCAATTTGGCGAAGAGTTGTCAAAAATGAAAGTTGGTCGGATGGAGTATTATTTTTATTGTGAAATTTATCTTGATCGTTAATCTGAGCGTTCATTTGATTAAGTTGACCGTTCATTCGGTCGCCCCAAACCACTCCGCGCAAACCGCCAAGATGACGATATTCCTCATAATCTTTGGGAACTGATTCCGGTCGAATCACATCCATTGGGTATCGGGTGAGAATAATTCCTAATCCGTCAATTGTTTGGTCATTTCGCAATACAGTTAGTTCGACATAATCGTTTGGTTTGGTTTTCAGCAAACAATTTCGCAGATCGTTAAAATTTTTGATTTGGGTGGTTTCGAAGGCTCCGGTTTTTTTATTTTTCAGATCGAACCGGATAATTCGGTCGTTGGGTTTTAATCCGAATAATTGGGCGGGAGTTCCGTGACCAACAACTTGAACAACAACGCCTTCGCCATATTTTTCCGCTTCAACCGGATCGACAACAATTTGACCGAGATAGCCGGATAACTCCTGAACATCGCGATATTTTGTAGTATTTAGTTCGGCTCTAACTATTGCTGCGCCTTGGTTGGTCAGGGTTACGAGCATTTTGTAGGGACTTTGGGGATCAAGGGAACCGAGAGTGAGCCATGCGGGTTTGACGGCGGTTTCTTTGATATTTTGGGGTTGTTGATTATTGGTTGTTTCCGATATTTTTTCTGTTTTAGGTTCGGATTCGACAACCAATGGTTTCTCCAAAAGATTTTGCTGATTATTCTGTAGTTGTTTTTGTTTACGGATTGCTTCTTGTTGCTGCTGTTCGTTTGAGGTAACCCAAAAATGAACGAGTAAAAAACCCATCAAAATCATTAGGAACAATGTATTCGTATTACGTTCCTGAAATGAACGGCGTGAATCGGGAAGGAGTGATCGCATGAAAATGGACGAAACTAAAACGGTTTAACTATTAGCAAATTGAAAGCAATAAAATACCAATTGAAACAACTAAAATTACTGAAATTTCCGCCCAAAGTACAACAATCTTGATATGAAATCAATTAAATTTTCCTAATCCGGCGGTTCTCAAAATATGAAGATTTCATTAAGGACTAACAATCATAACAAAACATCCTAAAAAAACAACCAGAGACTAATCCGCATTGAGAAAATCAATTAAGATGTCTTTATTGGCTTCTGCACCAAAAAATTTCTTGAACTCAAAATCGGTGTAAGAATTGATATATCGCAACGTCATCACAACTCCTTTCTAAAACAATACAATAAATATAAACGAATCAATAAAACAAATTTAACAGTTGAAACGTTTTATCTTTACTATTCTCTAAACGTTCCACTCAATTACAATCTATTGATTTCGTCAATAGAAAGACCGGTAATTTGGGTGATAGTTTCGTCATCGACACCGCGTTGTTTGAGATTTCGGGCTGCTTCCGCCAAACCCTCGGCTCTGCCTTCCGCTAAACCTACCGCTCTGCCTTCCGCTCTGCCTTCCGCTCTGCCTTCCGCTCTGCCTTTGGCTAAACCTTCGGCTTTTCCTTTTGCTTCGCCTTCTGCTCTGCCTTTCTTTTCGCCTTCAATGCGTGCAGTTTCGACAACATTGCGGTTGTCACGGTAAACTTTGAGGTCATTTTGATACGCTTCTTGAAGTTTTGGCGAATATTTGTAATATTC
>JAISNF010000575.1 GCA_031276415.1 Planctomycetaceae bacterium | reverse complement strand
TCGTAATATTTCCTAAGTCCCGCAGGGACGGGATTATGCATAACCGTAGGTGTAGCGCAGCGGAACCTACGGAAAACATCTGATAACACCAAACAAAGCCCCGCATGGGGCGAGATTATCAGCCCGAACAACCATAATCTCGCCCTTGCAGGGCTTAGAAAAATTGGGTCGGGAGTTGTCGATCCGCAGGTTGCGCTTCGCTACACCTACGGTTATGCACATCACACCCTTAGCGGGGTTAAGATTAAGAAGCAAAAATTCCGCTGAAATATTACATCCGTTTTTTAAAATTTTTCTTCTCTGTGTTCTCTGTGGTTAATAAAAATAAATTTATGGTTTTTAGAATTTGCATTAAAAAAATATTACTGAAGTTATCCTGTTGAGTTTGATTTTGGGATTGGTATAATGTTTCGGGTTGTTTTTGATGGAACAACATTTTTCAATTTTTTTACTAATTTTAGGAGAAATTTTATGCAACGACGTGATTTTTTGGCAACAGCGGCAACAGTTGGTGTTGCTGCAACAGTTTCCGGTTCTTTTTCGTCTTCTTCCACACTTCACGCAGCCGAATCAGGCGTTGTTCCTGGTGATCAGCGAGCGAAAGCCAAACTTCGGTTTTGTAGCCAACTCGGTATTATCCCCGGCAACAACACCGAAGAAAAACTCAAATGGATGAAACAAAACGGTTTTGAAGCAGTTGAAATCGGAAGACTTGATGATAATTATTTAGATTGGAAAAAACGTGCCGATGATGCCGGTTTGCGAATCGCTTCAATTTGTATCGGCTCTTTCGGTAACAAATTAACCGACGAAGACGCCGAAAAACGGAAACAAGGCTTCGACGAACTAAAAATACAACTCGAAAGAGCCGGTCAACTCGGAGCCAATGGAGTTGTTTACGTTCCGGCAACCGGAAAACCGGATCGTCCGAATTGGCGTATTCGCGAATTGACGGTGGCAATGCTCAAAGAACTTGGTCCTTTTGCCGCTGAACACAAAACGCATATTATTCTTGAGCCATTGCGGCGCGGTGAGGCGTGGTTTTTGCGTCAAGTCGGTGACGCTGCTCAAATTGCGAAAGATGCCGGAGTTGCGGGAGTTGCGGTTCTCGGCGATACTTATCACATGTACACGGAAGAACCCGATGATATGGCGGCAATTATTGCCGGCGGCGAATTTGTGAAACATGTTCATCTCGGCAACGGTACCAAACGGCGTTTGCCCGGTCAGGATAATCATTGCCATGTCAAAGTTATGCGCGGGCTTAAATATATTGGTTACACTGAATTTGTGAGTTTCGAATGCGGTGTTGACGGTGATAAAACTGTTGAAGTCCCAAAATCAGTTCAATATCTCAAAAAATGTTGGGACGAAGCGTGATTTAGTTAATAGTGAATAGTTAATAGTGAGTAGTAACACAAGCGGAATTATTATCGTTTCGGTTGTAAACCGCTTGCGTAACTATTCACTATTCACTACTAACTATTATTAACATTTCTACAATTATAGAATTAAGGAAAAACGATGGAATTTTCAAACAAAGTTGTATTGATTACCGGTGCGACCGGAACTATTGGTCAAGGTCTTGCGCGGCGTGTTGTGGAGGAAGGCGGTAAGGTATTCCTGACCGATCTTGAGCAATCAAAACTTGATGCGGTTGTTACCGAACTTGGAGCAAACAGTCGGGCGTTAGCCGCTGATTGTACCAAAGCGGCTCAGGTCAATGCGGTGGTCAAAAACTGTCAAAAAGAATTTGGGACAAATATTGATGTTCTGATCAATGTTGCCGGTGTTACGGGAAAAGGGGGCAAGATTGAGGAAATCTCGGAAGAAAATTGGGATTTCGTTTATGCGGTTAATGTTAAAGGGACATTTCTGTTTATTAAAGAAGTTATGCCGATTATGAAATCTCAAGGGCATGGTTCTATTGTCAATTTTTCAAGTAAATCGGGCAAAACCGGTTCTGCGTTGATGAGTGCGTACAGTTCTGCGAAGGGGGCGATTATCACGTTGACGCAATCACTTGCTTTTGAGGTTGCCAAGCAAAATATTCGAGTGAACTGTGTATGTCCGGGAATTACGGAGGCAACTGGAGTTTGGAACAATGTTTCCTCTGATTATGTTAATAATATGAAAATGCCGCATGATGAGATTGTCAAAATTTTTACGGCGAAGGTTCCGATGGGGCGACTTGCGGCGGTTGAAGACGTGGTCAATGTAACTTGCTTTTTAGCCGGTGATCGTGCCGCCTACATGACCGGACAAGCAATCAATATCACCGGCGGACGTGAAATGCATTAAAAATAAATTCGTGATTTTGCAACAAGTTTAATAATATAATTTAATATGTACATCATTAGTTTTCTTGGCGTATTTGCTTTTCCGTTTATTGCTTGGTTGTTGTCGAACAATCGGCGGCAGATTAATATCCGGTTACTTATTGCAACACTGGTATTTGAGTTTGCCATTGGTTATGCTGTGTTTTGTAGCAGTATTGGTCATGAAGTTTTTCACGTTATCAATGGTGCATTATTGGCATTGCTTGATGCTGCTCTTGAAGGTCCCAAGTTTATCTTTGGAACTCTTGCCGACACGACAGCGAGTTCCAAGATAGGTTTAGGATATATTCTTTTTTTTCAAGGGTTGGTCAATATTATTACGATATCGGCTTTGATTTCCGTGTTATATTACATTGGTATTATGAACCGGCTGCTCAAATTTTTCGCAATGATTTTTTCATGGATTACCAAAGTATCCGGTGCGGAATCATTAGCATCGTGTGCCAATTTATTTTTTGGTACAGAATCCATCTTTTCAATACGATATTGCCTGCCGAGATTAACAAAGTCTGAGTTTTGTGTTATTCTTTGTGCTTGTATGGCGACAATTTCCGTCAACATTTTATCGTTGTATGTTGGTTTTCTCCGTGATGTATTTCCGAATGTTGTGAGTCATTTTATTTCGGCGTCATTGTTATCTGTTCCTGCTGCTGTGTTGTGTGCGAAGTTGATGGTACCGGAAACGGAAAAACCGGAAACGCTTGGTATCAATGTTGACCCGTATTATGAAAAGGATTCATCTCTTGTTGATGCGATGTTGTCGGGCAGTGAGGCGGGTTTCAAAACTGTTGTTGGAGTTTCGACGCTGCTTATTGCTGCGGTGGGTTTGCTTGCGGTGGGTGATCTTGTTATTGATATTATTGGGCGTCATGTTAATTCGATATTTGGTTGGGAGTTTACGTGGTCGATTCAGAACTTTTTTAGTTATTTGTTCTATCCGTTTGTTTGGTTGATGGGTGTTCCGATGGCGGACGTTCCTGAAGTTGCCGAACTGTTGGGAACCCGAATTGTTGCTACGGAAGTTCCGGCTTATCTC
The DNA here is from genome assembly GCA_031276415.1 of Planctomycetaceae bacterium. Lineage (GTDB taxonomy): Bacteria > Planctomycetota > Planctomycetia > Pirellulales > Thermoguttaceae > WRKP01. Next base: position 283 of record JAISNF010000575.1, on the reverse strand, counting down.
CATTTATCGGAGTTGATTCGGGATAAAGCGATTGAACCGCGAAGTGCGGTGATTGCTGCTTATTCTCTTTGTGGTTTTACTCACATTCCTTCAGCGGCGATTACGGTTGGGGCGTTGACGGCGTTGGTACCGGAGCGCCGTTTGGATATTACGTCGCTTATTTGGAAGAGCTTAATTGCCGCAACATTAGCATGTCTTATCACTGGTGCTGTTGCGGGAATATTTTATCAGGGAGACTCCCTATTGCTGGATTAACAAAACAATAAAAGGTTTTTCACCCGCC
>JAISNF010000569.1 GCA_031276415.1 Planctomycetaceae bacterium | reverse complement strand
TCTAAAAACTTTATTTTTTAGAAGTTCCCTTATGGTTATTTTATCCTTCTGGAGTCCAGAGTTTTGTGGGGTTGGTGTTTGGGGTCATATTGTCTGGAGTCCAGATTTTGGTTTGCTCTAAGGATAAATCCGTTTGACTGTTTTGCATTCTTTTTATGAGAGAATCGTTAGGCGTTCCGTCTGGATTTAAAATACCAAAGTGATGCAATAAACTTTGCAACGTTCTCATAACATTTTCGTTTTGACTGTAATTGGTAACAAGATAATTGACCGCTTCATTGAACTCCTTTAATTGCCCAAGTGTTAAGCGAATTTGAATTTCATCTAAGTAAAAAACGGAAGTATCCAAGCCGGTTTCTTGTTTTGCTTTTTCAATCCACTCCAACGCCGTATCAAAGCGGTTCGCATTTTGTTCTATGATAATCAGAATTTTAAACGCCAATCCGCGAATCGGAATCGGTATTGTATTTGCGGGGCGATTTAGCAATTCCAACGCAAATTTTCGAGCGGCTCGCAATTCCTTCATCATCGCAACAATCTGGAAAGCGTAGATCAAAAACGCCGCAGGAAGTTTTTCCGCTTCAAAACGATGCCAATGCCAAACGGCATATTTTTTGAGATATTCCTCGATTTCTTTATCAGAACCCGCCGGAGTAATAATTGTATCATTGGTTGGCAGACCGAGTTTTTTTCGGAGCAGGTTGCTCACCTCGTCGGCAAGATCATTTTCAAACATAAGTTCGAGAACCTGAATCACTCCCAAAAGACGAACCCGATAAGCCGGATCATTCGCAATTTCGTTTGGCGTTTTACCATCAAACAACCCAAACGGTAATTTACACCAACGATCAATGAAAATTTGTTCAAAATACTCTTTCTCTATTCTGTTTATAAAAATAGAAAATTCTCTGTTTAACAAATCTTTATCTAACGACTCATTATTTAACATGTCCATATTTACAATGAATCGCGGACGAATCATGGTATTCGATTTTGAAATCGTATAAAGAACATGAGTTTGAAGAGATTCCGAAACCAAACTGCCTAATGTTTCTTTAAAAACATGTTCGACTTTTAGCCGGTCACTTTCCCAAATTTCCGAAACTTCAATTCGTGCATCACGATCTGTTTCTTTACCAAACACAAGAATCGTGGCTAATTGCAAGGGAACATTATTGATTGTAACCGGAGTTCCGTGCGGCGGAAGCGGACGATCAATCAATAAGAAAGCATTTTGCGGCGGCGGAAGATTATTCGATTCTTCTTTGAAGGAATCGACCGGAATTGGGGAAAATAGCGGATTTGAAAGAAGTGTTTCGGCAACAGTATTGGCGTTATCAATTTTATAGGTGAAGTGTAATACTTGTATTTGATCGCCCAACGCATTTTCGGTCATTAAAATCCGTAATGTTTCGACATCGACGATCTTTTCGGGCACCGCCTCTTTGGAATGTTTATCTAGTAAGGCGGCGTATTTTTTAAGAGCCTCGCAACCTTCTAAATTTTCTAAAAGCCAAAATCGTAATACAGCGACATTGTACCAAATTGTGTACCAATCGGAGTCATATTGTGTCAATGCTTCGAGTTTAGCGAGGGCTTTTTTCCAGTGCATTTGACTGATAAGTTTCACTGCTTCCATAAATTCCTGTTTTTGGGGAAACTGATCGGGGCAATTACTGTCAAATGTTATTTCTCGGAGCGGGAGGGGCAATTCGGTCATTTCGTAAATGCGTGCGAGCAAATTAGAAACACTATTTTTAACATTTGGAAATGATTTGAGTTGATTACAGAGGGCGATGACCGGCACGGCAATTCCCTGATACAACAGGCAAATTCCAACATTTAGGGCGGCATCAAGCACGGTACTGTGAATAATTCCTTGCGGCGAATGTTCAAAACCGTCAATCAATACGGAAATAGTTAATTTGGGATTACTATTAGTTACTGCCAATGCTATGGCAAATTCTGAGAGAGCGATGGGATTTTCCGGTTCTTTTTCGTAAAAGTTTTTTGCCACTTGGATGGTTTCTTGGATTTTACCTTCGGCTCGGTAGAGGAACAATTTGGTTGCGGTCAGACAGGCGCGGTCGGGGTGATTTTTTTCGAGGGTTTCGATAAAAGCAAGACAGGCGCCGGTTTGATTATTTTCGAGCATTTGTTTGATTTGCTCAATTTCTTTGAGCATATCGGAGCAACAAAACCGGACTTTTTTATCACGTCCGCCGGGGCAAAATGAATAAGGATCGAGTACCATGATATTTTTCTTTTGTGAAGGGGTTTATTTTGTAGGGTTTATTTTGTGTCAAACTGCTTTGACTATTTAAGTTAAGATTTAAGGGTTTGTGTGTTTTTGCGAATTGTGTTAATTTGTTTCGGGTTCAGTTTCCGTCCGAACTCAAAGAAGGGGGAATTGTATCACAAACCAATCGAAACAACGAGAGGGGGCAACTTTGCCGTCACATTTTTTCCAAGTTTTTAAAATCCCCAAAAATAGTTGATAGTGAATAGTTAGTAGTGAATAGTGAATAGTTGGCGCAAGCGGATTACAACCGCAACGTGAATAATTCCGCTTGCGAACACGATTCACTACTAACTATTAACTATTCACTAAAAAAATAATCTGCGCTCATCTGCGAAATCTGCGGACACTTTTTTCTATGTTCTCTGTGGTTAATAAAAATAAAATTTGCGGTTTTTTTAGAGTTCCCTTTTGTGATTTGCGTGATTTTTCGTAATCAATCACGTCAATATTCATCGTTCAGTCAAAATAGGCGGTTTATATCGATTTTTTGGTTTTTAGCGATTTTTATTGCTCTTTTGGAAGTTTTTAGCCGATTAAAGAAGGAGAGATTAGTTTCATTCCAATATTAGTTTCAAGGAAAATTCCCGTCATCGCGATACAAGAAGGAAAATAATTATGTTTTCAAAATTAGTGCGTTCTTTTTTAAGTTTTGGATTTGTATCTCTTTGTATTGTCATGGTTTACAGCAACCAAACCATCAGGCAAACAGCCGGACAAACAATCGGGCAAACAGTCGAACCCAAAATAGAACAAAAAATTCTCGAACCCTCTGAAACTATTCGACTTTACGAACAAATCAATAATATTAACCGCGTTCCGGTTATTACGTGTATTGACCTCGAAAAAAACGGGCAACTTCTGGCAATCGGCGGAGATGATTGTGTTGTTCGGCTTTGGGATGTGCAGGCAAAAGGATTTATCCGCGAATTACAGGAACACATCGATTGGGTACGCGGTCTCGCATTCAGCCCCGATCAATCCCGCCTGGCAACCGTCGGTCAGGATGGACAAATTAAATTATGGGACGTTCAAACCGGTTCTCTTGTTCGTTCCCTAAAAATTTCCCAACGCGGAACTCAAAAAATTTTGTTTCACCCAAACGGTTCCCAATTTGCCGTTTGCGGATTTGAGAAAAATGTTCGGATTTACGACGCCGCAACCGGTAATTTATTGAAAACATTGGAAACTCACGGCACAAGTAATAAGGCAATCGGTTTTTCGCCGGACGGTTCACTTTTGGCAGTCGGCGGACGAACCGGTGTTATTCGGATTTGGAAAACATCAGATTATCAACAATTAACCGACTTAAAAGGTGACGGGCGGCGTGTTCATACGGTTGCTTTCTCACCGGACAGTTCACAATTGGCTTCCGGCGGCGATGGACCATTTATTATGATTTGGAAACCAACAGACGGAACTTTGTTACAAACTCTTCAGGAACGTCCGGGTAAAACATTTTCCCTTGTCTTTTGCGGTAAAACATTGCTCGCTTCCGGCGAAAGTGATAATGCCATACGTATTTGGGATGTTACGCAAAACAAGAATATTATCACTCTTCTCGGACACACTGGAACAATTTCGACAATGATTTACGAAACGGCAACAAACCGATTGATTTCCGGCAGTTTTGATACTTCACTTCGGTTTTGGACGTTACCGGTTGATTCCGTACCGGCTCAACCTGTTACAACCGCAATCACTCAATTTGAAATCCCCGCCGCTTTTCAATCCGTAACAGATTCGCCGGCAACACCGCAACCGCCGCAACCGGAAACTCCGGCTTCACCGGCTTCACCGTTTGCCGAACCCTTCAGTCAGGCAACTTCGACAACC
>JAISNF010000538.1 GCA_031276415.1 Planctomycetaceae bacterium | reverse complement strand
TTGTATTCCCAAATATCTTGTACGCGCATTCCAGATCGCTCATCGGCGTAAATAATTTTGCGCGGGTTTCCTGTTGTTGACCATTCTATCAAGCCTTCTTTATCCCACTGTTCCAATGTTTCAACATCGGTGCGCCAATGTCTGCCGATTGGCGGTAAAATACCTTTGAAGGGCTGGCATGATTTACCGTTTTCTGTTTCGCCTGGAGCGTGGATCGGGACGGTTGTGTAATTACGACCTTTTTTATCTTTTTTAGAAAAAAGCGTTTCTAAATCTTTTTCCGAATATTTTTTTCGCGGTTCGTTCCAAATTGGCGTTGAGGTTTTGGAATAAAATAAAATCAAATCTTTTATATTTCCGTAACCAATTCTGTCAAAATTTTTGGGGTTACATTTTATACGCGTAATATCATTTTTAAAATTATCTAAACCAAAAATCTCATCCATCATTACTTTAACATAATGACCAATTTTATAATCAATATGTAAATATATTGAGCCGCGTTCTGACAAAAGTTCATAAATCAAAAGTAATCGTTCACGTAAAAATTCAATAAATTCTGCGCCTTTTAATGTATCTGAATAAGCAATATTTCCATTTTTGGAATTACTTATAGTTGTTGCGCGACCGTTAGTAATTGTAAAATTACCGCCGGTTGCATAAGGAGGATCAATATATACCAAATCAATTTTACCTTTTAAACCATTTTCTAAAAGGTAATTTAATCCTTTGATGTTATCTGCTTGAATTAGGAGATTATTATCCATCATATTTATAATTGATATAAAAATTCGCGCAGTACCAATGCGCTCATAATATTATATTTTTTATATGTTTCTGTTATGGCTTTATACATTTTATTTTTACCTTTAATGTACAAAACGCCGTCTAATATAGCGATTTTCACGGCTTTAACATTTTTCGTTTCTATTGTACTGATTGCGTCGGCAAATTGTGCATTTTGGTGTCCGCCAAAATCTGTTAGAAATTTTGCTTCACCGATTACATATTTTCCATTAAATCTACCAACGAAATCAAGTCCTTTATCGTGATTATAACCTAGATATTTGTGTGCAAAATCCATCATTTGTTTATCACTGCCATCTAAAATAGCGTTGCTATTTTTATCTTTAAGGAATTTATCTAATTGTACGGGTTTTATTCCCAATGATTTATCTCGTAACCATTCACGAAACATGGGACCGATTTGACGATTTGTTTCTTTGGGCTCGCTACAACGTTCATAAATTTTATTTAATCCTAATTCGTATAATCGTCCGCAAATGCGGTTTATTGTTTTCGGGTTACGTTCAATTGCTGATTTATCTCGTCTTAAATAAGCGATGTAACTATCTTTAATTGGAAATAAATTTAATTTCAATAATTCGTTAATCAACGAAATATTACATTTACAATTAAAAGCCTTTTCAATATTATTCCAGACTTTATCGTTTGTTTCTCTGATTCCGTCTGGAATTGTTGGATATACGCGAAATAAATCGTCCAAATAAGAGCGTTGATTTGCGTATTCTATACTGAATTTTGTCCATTTATTCATAATTAAAGTATTCCTGTTAATTGTATATTTTAAGTTGTTCACGATTTAAATTTCGGTAGCCGTTACCTGCCACCAAGTCAAAACACAAGTTTTTACGCCCTTGCACTGCGAAATTTAAGTATAATCCGTAAGTTATACAGAAAATATATGGGTAGGATAAAACAAAAAATGATTTTTAAATATATTTAGTTGTTATTGGTTATTGCTAATTTATCAATTCTGTTGCCAAACTTGCCGGATTTCAAAAAATCTAGCGAAATGGGGTGATTATTTTACCATCTTGCTAACGTTAGTTACAAGTCCCCTCAACTTTCTCATTGGAAGTTTATTTGTAATTATCTGATTTTAAATGGTAGATTGCGCAAGTCATGCGGATTTTACAGAGTTACAACGGTTGAGCGGGAACGCCAACCGATTCACCTGTCGGCGAGTACGCCGACCAATGGTGGGTGAAAGCCCTTCGGCGAAACATTGGCTACCTTCTGAGTTTGAACATTGCGGTGATTCATAATTGTTAATTGAATAATTCCCAAAATTTTTTGGAAATTGACCGGATTGATTGATTGACAAGACGTGATCGGGTTATTACGATAATAGGAGTTTTCGGGAATTTTTACCAACGAGTTGGGGTGATTCGCGGGGACTTTTTGGGAAACGGTTCAGTTTTTCGTTTGAAAGATAGTTATGGCAAAAAACCAATGGCATCCGGGCTTTTGCGGCGCAATGAAACTTGAACTCAATAAGTATCATCACGTCTTGGAGTTTAAAGATGAACACCAAATCACTAAAGGACCTTTGCGGGTTGATATGCTTGTTATCAAAAAACGCAAAAATGTGGTTATTGATAAGAATATTGCCCGAATTTTTCGGAATTATAATATCATTGAATACAAAAGCCCTGATGATACGTTTGATATTAGCGACTATTACAAAACACAAGGTTACAAACTGTTTTACGCTTCCCTCAAAAAAATTGATATTGATGACTTATTAGTCACCTTGGTTACCTCGCAACATCCGTACAATTTGCTAAAATATTTATCCAGCCGTTACAAAGTTACCTCAGACCAGCAAGGTATTTATGTTATTGAGCGTGACACGGAATCCACGCAAATTATTGTTTCGAGTGAGTTACCGGAATCCGAAAACCTCTGGCTCACTCATTTGAACAAAAAATTAACAACCGACCACGTCGAACATCTTTTAACAGAAGCCGCAAAACATGGTAAGGATGTTGCACTTGATTCTTACCTTGACGTGGTTTCCGAAGCAAATATAAAACTTTTTCAGGAGGCATTTATGAAAGGATATTTTAAACAATGTTTGATAAAATCCGGTTACGCCGAGATGTGGCGTACCGAAGGGATAGCCGAAGGCGAACTTAAAGGAATCACCAAAGGTGAAATTAAAGGGAAAGTCGAAGGGAAAGCCGAAATGATTGTTCGTATTTTATCACGGCGTCTAAAACCGCCGTCCGAATTACTTCAGAAAAGAATCTGTTCCGTTCACGATATTACTAAACTTGATGAGTTAGCCGATTTCGCATTAACCTGTGTTTCTTTGGACGAATTCGCAACAGCCTTAGAGTAAGTGGGAGTAAATTGACAAAATGTTCGCGAATTGAGAACTTCTAAAAACCACAAATATATTTTATTAACCACAGAGGAAATTTTTAATTGGAATCAAAACGTTATTTAATATTTGACTTTTGATCTAAAATAACTTTATAAAATTAAAAATTTTCTTCTCTGTGTTTTCTGTGGTTAAATAAAAAAAAACGGTTTTTAGAAGTTCACTTATCATTATTAACTGCCAAAGTCGGCGTAGTATGAATACAGCACGGGGACAAAATATAGAACAAGAATTAATGCAAACGCCACACCGCCCGCTAAACTTAACGCCATCGGAATCATCATCTGCGCCTGAAATGAAGTCTCCAACACCATCGGTAATAAACCTCCTATCGTTGTTACAGATGTTAAAACAATAGGACGAAACCGGTTTTGACCAACAGTTATCAATGTCTCCCGAAACGGCATACCGTTACGGATTTTTCGGTTAATGAAGTCAATCATCACAATAGAATCGTTTACAATAATTCCACTCAACGCCACAAGACCAAATAAACTCACAAACGAAAGAGGACGACCAAATAATAAATGTGCCGCAACAGCACCCACTAAACCAAACGGAATAATCGCCATAATAATTAACGGTTGTAAATAAGAACGGAATTGTACCGTCAACAAAATAAACATCGCACACATCGCCGCAATAAAACCAACCACTAAACTACTAATCGATTCCGCAAACTCTTCCTCATCACCCCCCCAAATAACGTTAATTTCAGGATATTTTTGTTTCAATTGCGGAAAAAATTCCGTGTTTAATAAGGCAATGATTTTTCGTGCATTGCCCCGATTTTCGTCAATATCAGTAGAAATTGTAATTGAGCGTTGTTGGTTGCGTCTGGTAATTGTCGTATAACCCCGAACCACTTCAATATCCGCTAATTCCGTAATCGGATATTCGCCGCTTGCCGTGCGGATTCGGATTTCGTTAAAATCACCCAGCGAACGCCGATCTTCTCGCGGATAACAAACCATCACCTTCACCTCATGCCGACCACGTTGAAGCCGCTGAACTTCCGCCCCGTAATACGTTGCACGAATCACCGACGCCAAGTCTTCTGGATGTAAACCCATTGCCATCGCTTTCTCTTTGATTTTCAAACGGAACTCATACTTGCCCGGCATATCACTGTCCGTAATATCTTGCGTTCCCTCCAATCCGGCAAGATACGACTTGCTCTCCTCCACCGCTTTTTCCAGTATTGCCGATTCGCCGGATTTCGCAACAAGAATAAACTCAATATCACCGCCGGGCGGACCAAACATTTGTGTTTCAAAAGTTAGTTCATCCGCTCCGGGTACGGCACCGGCTTCTTTTCGCCAACGATCTGCAATTTCCATACTGCTGATAGTTCGCTGATTGCCGTCAATTAGTTCGACCTGAACACTGCCCTGATAAGAATTTCCGCCGCCGGACGCTCCGGCAAGATTGAAACCGTGCGAATCCAACGATGTTCCCACAACACGAGCAGAACGTGTTGCTACCGGTGTTCCCGCTTTTTCGTACTCTTTGGCAACCTTCCAAAATGACCGTTCAAGATGTTGCGTCCAATAATCAGTCACTTCCGCAGGCGTTCCATTGGGAAATTTCAGCGTTACCATAATATCGTTGCCGTCCATTTTCGGGAAAAAAACAAACGGTAATGTCCCCGATAAAACCATGACAACAGAAATAATAAGCGTACACAAACAACCCGTAATGAAAATACCGCGATTCCGCAAAACTCTTTTTATTGACGGTACGTAAATTTTCTGAACAATAAAATCCGTTATTTTCATTGTGTAACCGTTTGCCCAACGAAGCGGAATCAACAGCCATGAAAAAATATACAAATAGACGCCGAGTATTTTTAGAAACAGATTATCCCGATGCGCCAGATGACACGGCAAAATACCGAAACATTCACTGAGCGATGCAAGAAGCATTGTAATCATGACGATTGGAACAATACCAATGAGTTTTCCCATCGTTCCGGTAATGAATATCAGCGGTAAAAACGCCAATACCGTAGTTAATACCGATGCGAAAATAGACGGAAACACTTCGGCAATTCCGTCAACCGCCGCATCAAAATAATTTTTGCCCAAATTTCGATGCGTGTAAATATTTTCTCCGGCAACAATAGAATCATCAACAACAATTCCCAATCCCATAATTACGCCAAACATCGAAATCATGTTAAGCGTCAGGGAATTACCGTAAAACAAAATACTTGTTGCGCAAATGGCAAACGGAATACCCGCTGCCGTCCAGAATGCCAGTTTCAAATCAAGAAATAACGCCAGTAAAATGAAAACAATAATCAATCCCTGAAAACCGTTTGTCAAAAGAAGTTGCAGCCTGCCGCGAACTTCCACCGAATGATCTCCCCAAGTAATAAGCGAATAACCTTCCGGTAATGTACCGGACTGATTCTTTTTCGCAACAAAATCATAAACATTATCGACCATCGCCAACAGGTCTTCGTTTGTGTTGCGCAAAACATCAAGAGCAACCACATGTCTTCCGTGAATAGAATCGGTATCGTCGGGAATCCCGTCAGGCGGAGGAGTATAAATAGTTGCCAATGCGGAACCGTCAATAAATTCGTCACGGATATGAGCAATTTCGTTTAATTTAATAACAGTACCGTTGCGTGCGGTAATAAACGGCAATTCCCCGATTCCCCGACCATCGTAACGCCGATTATCTGTACGGACATTGATTTCCTGTGACGGCGCACGAATTGTTCCGCCCGGCGTTTGAATATTTTCCGCACGAATAATAGACGCCGCCTGATGGAGTGTTAAATGATAAGAACGAAGCGTCTCTTCCGGAATTTCAATATCAATCTGATAATCTTTCGTTCCGACAAGATTCACCATTGAGATTTTCGGATATTGTAACAGTTCTTCGCGTAAATCTTCGGCAACCTGACGAAGCGCAAGAGCCGCTTCAACCGAATCGTCTTCGGGTCCAAGAACACCAATCGAAATAATCGTTTCCTGCATTTTAAGCCGCTGAACCGTCGGCTGCTCAATCATTTCAGGAAGTTGCGGCGTAACACGATCAACTGCGTCTTTAACCTCATTGAGAACACGATCAATATTTTTAACATTGCTTCGGAGTTCAATCTGCACCATGCCGAAACCTTCATTGGCGGAACTGGTTATTTTCCGTACACCTTCAAGCGATTGAAGCGATTCTTCTATTTTCTGACAAATTCCGTTTTCAACTTCTTCCGGTGTTGCGCCGGGATAAGGAACCGAAACAAGAATATGTTCCAAATCAAATTCGGGAAATGTCTCACGCCGTAATTGGAAACCGCAAAATATCCCAACAATAATGATAACGCTCATCAGAACATTCATCGCCGGAGCATTGGAAACCGTCCATCGCAAAATTGAGTTCAACATGATTTGTGTAATATTATTTTAGTCCGCAAACGACGCAGATTGTTTTTAAACTTGTCCGCAGATTACGCAGATTTTCGCAGATAATTTTTTTGATAATACGAAACAATAAAATAGACGAATAATTTTTTGTTTTATATTTAAAAATCATCTGCGATCATCTGCGTAATCTGCGGACGAATCTTTATTTCCGGGCAACATTTTTTGTTCCGGTGTTAATGATTTGAACTTTTCCGCCTTCAACCGGAGCGGCGAGCGGTGAAACAACAACCAGATCACTTGGCGACAATTCCTCCGAATCAGCGTAAAACAACACGCCTTCCGAAATAGTTGTTGCAACACGAATAGTATGACGATGTAATTTGCCGTTGGTTGCCGTCCAAATGGTGTTGCCGGGCAGCAACGCTTTTTCAGGAATCCGGTACAAGGAAACAGCGGGTTTGGAATGAACAATAATGGAAACAAACATTCCCGAAAACAATGTCGGCGGCGTGTGTTCCGTATTATTTTTGTGAACAAAAACAGAACGAGCGGATTGAGGATCATCGACTTTCACACGGCACGGAACCATACGGGTTATGGCGTTGAGACCGCCGCCGTCCAATGTTTTCAGCGTTCCTTCCCATGTCCATTGTTCGCCGTCAATTTCGTACAAAATTGTAGCGGGAGTCGGCGGGAAAATGTAACCGCCGTTTTCTGTTCCGTTTTGATGCCAAATCCATTGAATTTGTTTCATATACAAACTGCATTGAATTTCCAGTTGTGAAATATCCAGAATTTTCGCAACATTTGTTCCTCGTTGGACAAAGGAATTGACCTCAAAAGAATCTGTTGTAACAACACCGCTGATTGGGGCTTTAACTTCGGTGCGTTCCAGATTGAGTTTTGCGGTTTTCAGAGCGATTTCTTCTTTTCGGAGGGCAACGGCGAGTTTACTTTTTTGTGTTTCGTAAATACGGAGTTGGTTATTTAATTTTTGTATCGTTTCCTCCGCACTTAACAACGACGATTGAGCCGTATCCAGTTCCGCCGCTGAAATAGCGTTACGCTGAGCCAGAATCTGATTGCGTTCCCAATCGCGTTGCCGAAGTTCGTGTTGTTTTGCGGCGAGTTCCAATTCTTTTTTTGTATTTTCTATTTGAACCGTATTTTCCGTAAGATTAACTTTGGCTTGTTCGACGGCTTCGGTCAACTGTTCGACTTCGAGAGTGTAATCGGTCGGATCAATTCGCAACAAAATTTCTCCCGCCCGAACAGAACGTCCCAACCGGCAGTTGTCGGATTTGTAAACAATTCGTCCGGCAATTTCCGGTACAATATCGAGTTGCCGAAACGGAATTACTTCGCCGTCGATCTTAAAATCAATTCCGCCGTGATGCCGTTCAATTGGAACCGCTTCAACAATATCCAATACCGTTTGCGTATCAGAATTTTTCGGAACCTCTTTAGGCGTCATCATGATTCCGATGGCAATTCCCGTCAATACCAAAAGTATTAACGAAACAACTGATTGAAAAAGAACAGAACCGAGTGAAATTTTTGTTGCTTTCATTATTGTTGTGTGTTTTCAAAAAAAAATAAACGAGTCCGCAAACAAACAAGTCCGCCGATGACACAAATAATCACAGATAAATTCAGAATTAGTCCGCAGATTATCGCAGATTATCACAGATTATTTTTTAGTTAATAGTGAATAGTGGCGTGTACGGATTAAAAATGTTTGGGCAATTATTCCGCTTGCGACACTATTAACTATTAGCCAATTATTTTATTGTTTTTAAAATTCAAAGGCGATTTGTCCGAGTCGTTCGGAAAGTTGGAACATGAGTTCGTCTTCTGCGGGTTCGTCCTCAGCAACGTAAGTTACAGAAAAACGCAAAAACGGACCGGCATTGTCCCAAGGAACCGTACAAATCGAATGTTCACGAATTAAATATTGACTGGCTTCTTCGGCGTTGGCAAATTTTGTACCATTAACAATTCCTCGCGGAGATTTAACGTACAAAAAATATGTTCCGCCCGGAACTTCACACTCAAAACCAAATGGTCGAAGAGTCGCCACCAATTTTTCAAGACGGCGATAATATTTCCGGTTGATTTCTTTTGGAATTTCAGGATCGTTTAACGCAACAATTGCCGATTTTTGAATGGCAAGAAATTGACCGCTGTCACAATTATCTTTTACATCGGCAAAAGCCTGAATAATCCGCTCGTTCCCGCAAACCCACGCAATACGCCAACCAATCATATTCCAGCCCTTCGAAAGCGAGTGGACTTCAACCCCCACCTCACGCGAACCGGGAACCTGCAAAAAACTAATCGGCGGAACACGATAAGTCAACATAAGATGAGCCGCATCCTGCACAACAACAAATTTATGTCTTTTCGCCAGTTGAATTACTTTTTCATAAAATTTAACTGTTGCAATTTGACCGGTCGGACTATTGGGATAATTTAGTACAAGAAGTTTGGTTTTGTTCAAAATATCTTCAGGAACAGATTCAAAATCAGGAAAGAATTGATTTTCCTCAATAAGTGGCAGATGATAAACCGAACCGCCGCAATATTTTGTATGTGTTCCGGCAACCGGATAACCGGGAACCGTTAATAATGTTACATCGCCCGGATTGATGAAAACATACGGCAACATCGCCAATGCCGGTTTGGAACCGATAGCATGATTAATTTCTGTAATCGGATCAAGTTTAACACCAAAATTCCGTTCCATAAATCGGGCAACCGCTTCCTTAAATTCAAGACAACCGTTATCGGCATAACCGCGATTTTCCGGTTGATTGATTTCATGAGCCATGATTCGCCGGACATTTTCGTCCGCCATCGCATCATTTTCGCCAATACCAAAATCAATTAACGGACGATCAGGAAAATCTTTAATTGCCTGTCGTTTGGCTCGTTTGATTTTTTCAAACTTATAAATTTCGTTCGATTTACCATAATTCGCTCCGCCAATCCGCTCCGCGAATAATTCCTGAAAATAATAATCTGTCATAACAATTAAATTAAGAATAATATTGTTTATATCGTAACTGTTTATATCGTAACTAATAAATACAAACAGCAAAGGATGTTAAAGGACGTTAAAGGACGTTATTTTCTGTCAATTATAAAAGTCTGCGGTATTTTTACAAGATGTCCGCAAGATATACTTCTCACATTTTCACATCAGAGAATTTGATTTGCGTTTTTGAACAAAATCAACAAATTTCGACGGAATTAACAGAAGGGAACTTCTAATCCGAAGTTCCGGGTCTGATTTTTGTTAAATCCTTATGTTCATTCAAGTTATGAAAATTTTGATTGGTTTAAACTGCCTACAATTTTTCTATTCAGGAAGTGTGAGGGAGCCATTAATG